>NZ_JBFSUR010000003.1:0-231610 GCF_041467535.1 Vibrio sp. 10N.247.311.47 | reverse complement strand
ATAACTCTTTACCATGCTGTTCAAAAAACACTCACGAAAGATCAACACGCCCTAGTATTGTTGTAGCCGTTTTTCTCTATTTCGTTCAAACGCCAATACTTAATGCCTTTAGCGCACTGACGGAAGAAACCAGAGCCCTCTCAGAGAAGTTCATTCTGATCCTCTGTGTGGGTATTGTCATTCGCTCGGTGCCATTGACTGTGATCGTTGGGGTGTTGAGAGCGGGTGGTGATGTGAAGTTCTGCCTCTATCAAGATTTGATTGCTCAGTGGGTGATCGGTATCCCATTGGCAGCCATCGCGGCTATCTATTTTAAGTTTCCACCTGAGTGGGTATATCTGCTTTTCCTAACGGAAGAAGTCCTCAAGTGGGGCGGGTCGCTCTATCGCATGAAAACAAGAAAATGGATTAAAAACTTGATAGGAAGTTGAAGTAGGGCGCACCAATCGCATCACTTTATCGTTGGCGTGTGATCTATCTTTCAAAATACTTCCTCCTAACAGGGAATTAGTGTAGATTCTCCTTCCAAATTCTAACTAATGCGAGCTGTTTAATGTTAAAGCTGTCAGACCTATGTAAAGGCTATGTCGATGGGGGGGAGTTTCACCCTGTTTTGCAAGGTGCTGAATTAACATTAAACCAAGGTGACCAGCTGGCATTAATGGGAGAAAGCGGTTCAGGTAAAAGTACTTTACTGAATCTTATCGCGGGCTTAGACCTAGCGGACTCAGGTGAAATCGCTTTTCCTCACTTCAATATGCACGACTCAACCGAGCGTGACCGCACCGCTTATCGCAGAAACAACATTGGCCATATTTTTCAGCAATTCAACTTACTGCCAACGTTAAATATTGCCGATAACATCCGTTTTTGCCGCCAGTTAAAAGGCTTACCTGAAGACAAAGGTCTCTGGAGACAGATTCTCTCTGCTTTAGATCTTATGCCTTTACTTGGCCGTTACCCTGAAGAAGCGTCTGGTGGCCAACAACAACGTGCGGCCATTGCGCGTGCGCTGTATATGGAACCAAAAATATTGCTGGCCGATGAGCCGACCGGTAGTTTAGATGAGCGTAATGCAGAAGCGGTAATGCGTTTGCTGACCTCTTTGGCTCGTCAATTAGAATGTACGTTGCTGTTGGTAACACACAGTGAAAAAGTAGCTCTGCATATGGATGGTAGGATCCGTCTGCAAGGAGGGCAACTGCATGTTATGGCCCGTAGTTAAGGCACTACTCGGTCACTATCGACGTTACCCACTGCAGATTATTTTGGTATGGCTTGGTTTAACCCTCGGCGTATCACTTTTGGTTGGTGTTACTGCTATCAACCAACACGCCAAGCAAAGCTATGCGCATGGCGAAAAACTCTTTTCGAATCCTCTTCCTTACCGTATTCGACCAAAACACAACGCCAATAAAATCCCGCAAGGCTTTTATATCCAACTTCGCCGTGAAGGTTTTCAACAGTGTTCTCCTCTTGATCACCATCGTATCACTGATGAAAATGGCGCAAACTTCATGGTTGTCGGTATAGATCCTGTTTCTATGCTTCAGCTACAACCTGGTATAGCGTTAAAAGATCTTACCGCTTTGAACCTCATGAAGCCACCATATCCAATCCTTGTCAGTGATGATCTTGCTGAACACATGGAATGGCACAACGGTGATTACATCCCTTTGATGGATGGTTCTGAACTTGGTCCTGTGGTTGTTGATCAAAATAATATGATTAATGGTACAAGGTTGATTGCGGATATCTCCTTGCTCCGAATGCTTAAACGCAGTGCTGGGCTTTCAGTGATTGCTTGTTCAGACATGCCCACTGAGAAGTTTGAACGTCTTAAAAATATGTTACCTAATGGTTTGACGATCTCTCGTAGCTCTAAGGCAGAGCTTGAGTCGCTGACCAGTGCGTTCCACTTAAACCTAAAAGCGATGGGTATGCTGTCGTTTGTGGTTGGTTTATTTATTTTCTATCAAGCGATGTCGTTGTCATTTATTCAGCGCCAACCGTTAGTCGGAATCTTAAGACAAACAGGTGTATCGGGCTGGCAATTGGCTAAAGCGCTTTGCTTAGAATTGTTGATATTGGTCGTACTGAGCTGGATCTGCGGTAATGTATTCGGTGTCATGTTAGCCAACCAATTGTTACCAGCGGTATCTTCAAGCTTAGGCGACTTATACGACGCCAACGTTGGCTTAACGATCGACTGGAATTGGCGATGGAGCGGCTACAGCTTATTGATGGCGTTACTTGGTGCGTTTTTAGCGTGCGCTTGGCCATTGGTGCGTTTGCTTAGATCACAACCGATTCGTTTGACCTCTCGCTTATCTTTGATGCGCTTTGCGGGTACAGAGTTTACTTGGCAAGCATTGATTGGCTGTGGCTTCTTGGTTGCCGCTGTCGCCGTGTATCAAGCCCCTCAGACTCAAGAGACGGGTTTTGCGATTATCGCGCTAATGCTGATCAGTGTGGCGCTATTTACCCCGTTTTTGATGTGGAAGTTATTTAACAGCCTCTCTTATTCGTTGCGCTGGGTTCGTGCTCGCTGGTTCTTTGCTGATGCAGCCTCCAGTATGAGTTACCGTGGCGTGGCGACGATGGCCTTTATGTTGGCCTTAACAGCCAATATTGGTGTAGAAACCATGGTCGGTAGCTTTAGAGATACCACTGATAAATGGCTAACACAGCGTTTGGCAGCCGATCTTTATATCTACCCAACCAACAATGCCGCTGCTCGTATGAGTAATTGGTTATCTGACCAACCTGAAGTGGATTCGGTTTGGTGGCGTTGGGAGAAAGATGTTGCGTCTCCAGTCGGTAGTATTCAGGTGGTCAGTACAGGCCCTTCTGAAGGCGAACTAGAAGCGCTGACGATCAAATTAGGTATTCCGAATTACTGGTATCACTTACATCACTCTAAAGGTGTGTTGATCAGTGAATCGATGTCTCTCAAGCTGGGGATTCGCCCTGGCGACTACATCGACCTCTATGACAGTCTCGGCTCTGGTTGGCAGGTTGTCGGTGTCTATTACGATTACGGTAACCCTTACCATCAAGTCATGATGTCGCATCGAAATTGGCTGTATGGGTTTGCAGGGCGGGGAAATGTCGGCCTTGGCGTAATACTCAAAGACGATGTGAATTCACTAGGGCTTCGCAACCGATTAGAAAGTGTATTCAGGCTTGGTTCTGAGCGTGTTTTCGATAATAACAATATTCACAGTCAAGCGATGCGGGTGTTTGATAGAACGTTCGCGATTGCAGATACACTAGGCAATATCACCTTGGTTATCGCCGTCTTCGGTATCTTCTTCGCGACGGTTGCGGGTGAAGTATCTCGCCAAAGGCATATTTCCTTGCAGCGCTGTTTGGGTGTCTCGGCGAAAGAACTGATCCTGACAGGTAGTTTGCAGCTGTTTGTGTTCGGGCTTATTTCCTCCTTAATTGCGATTCCGCTCGGATTAGCGCTAGCGAGCCTAATTGTAGATATCGTGATCAAGCAGTCTTTTGGGTGGTCACTCGAGTTACAAGTGATTCCTTGGGACTATTTGCAGACATTTGCATGGGCCATGGCAGCATTGATGCTAGCTGGTGCTTTACCAGTGATGAGAATGATTCGGAACACTCCGATGAAGTCACTGAGGGATGCGCTTTAGTATGTTTTTACGGAATACCTCAACTAAGTTAAGACAACGAATCCTGTCTTCTCTGCTATTAATCAGTTTCTTCGGCATCTTTTTAAGTGTTTGGGGTTATTACTCCTATTTCATCGATCCTGGTGAAAAGGGCGTGAATGAAGTTAACTCAATATTGGTTAATGAACACTTCAATGTGTTCGAACCTGTTTTGCCAGACCGCAATGTGTCGCTACCACAAGATTTTAAGTTCCACCCAGAGTTTCAGCACGAGTGGTGGCATTACTTTGCGTCTTTGAAAGGTGATGATGGTAAAGACTATTCGGTCCAGTGGAGCTTTTTCCGTATCGCAACGGACGAACGTGAAACACCAGGGTGGCAAAGCCCTCAAGTCTATATCTCAAATGTAGTGGTCTCTTCTAAGTCCAAAGTATGGAAAGAACAGCGCATGGCTCGTGGCGGCATTGGCCAAGCGGGAATGACTAATCGTCCATTCAGGCTTTGGATTGATAACTGGAACTGGCGTGCACTCGGCAACACCCCATTCCCAGGACGCCTTCAAGTGCAAACAGACACGTTTGGACTTGAACTCGACACCATTGCAAAAGGGCCCTATGTGCTCAACGGCGATAACGGTTATCAGAAAAAGCACGACTTATTACCTGTCGCGTCTTATAACTTCAGCGCTCCATTTTTATCGTTGAGCGGTGTGTTGAACCTAGACGGCGTTACCAAGGAAGTGGAAGGAACTGCGTGGGTACATAAAGAGTGGGGCAGTGGCTTACTTGGAGTGGGCCAACAAGGTTGGGATTGGTTTGTATTTAACCTCGATGACGGCACAGCGCTGAGCATTAACCGCTATCGTCATAACCAACAGTTGCCTTACATATTCGGGACATTAGCAACGCGCTCAGGCAAAGTTTACCAATTAACGGAATCCGACATTTCCATTCAACCATTGCAAAATACAACGTTGATGAATGGAAGACGGATGCCTTTGCAGTGGATCATTAACGTCCCTAAGCATGATATCAACCTCACAACGCGTATTATACGCAGGGATATGTGGCTTCCATTTGTCATACCATATTGGGAAGGGCCGATTAAGGCGAGCGGGAGCCATGAAGCGACAGGCTTTATGCAGTTAACTGGCTACTAAAAAACACCTAAGGCTATAATTTGATAGCCTTTTTTTATGCCTGCGCCTTTTAGCGTCCCCCAATGAATTGTGCATACAGGTTCGATGATCTCATCTATACTTAATTCATGGTGCATAACAACATTATGGAATATACGACGTATTGTTTAGTATTTGTAGGAAAAACCGAAGTTAAACATCCGAAGAAGTGATTATCTATCGATTACGCTTGGATATAAACTCATGGTTATTCTTTGTTATTCGTTTATTTAAATAATAAATATAAGGGCGAAATCATGACCGACGTCATCCGTGACTTCTTTAAAATGGAATCTGCTGGCGGCATCATACTAGTCATCGCTGCGGCGATCGCAATGTTTGTAGCAAACTCACCACTGAACGAAATGTACCAAGGCGTATTGCATAGTTACGTTCTTGGTATGTCTGTGTCTCACTGGATTAACGATGGCTTAATGGCTGTCTTCTTCCTTCTAATCGGCTTAGAAGTTAAGCGCGAACTTTTAGAAGGCGCATTAAAGTCTAAAGAGACAGCAATCTTCCCAGCTATCGCAGCCGTTGGCGGTATGCTAGCTCCGGCACTTATTTACGTGCTATTTAACTCAAGTAACCCAGAAGCGCTTCAAGGTTGGGCTATCCCAGCGGCAACTGATATTGCATTCGCATTAGGTATCATGGCGCTTCTTGGTAACCGTGTACCGGTTAGCTTGAAGGTGTTCCTATTGGCTTTAGCAATTATCGATGACCTTGGCGTTGTTGTTATCATTGCACTGTTCTACTCAGGCGACCTATCAACGCTTGCGTTAACGGTTGGTTTCATCGCAACTGGTGTGCTGTTCATGCTAAACAACAAGCATGTAACTAAGCTGAGTGTGTATCTCATTGTTGGTGCAATTCTGTGGTTTGCAGTATTGAAGTCTGGTGTTCATGCAACGCTGGCTGGTGTAGTGATTGGTTTTGCTATCCCACTGAAAGGCAATAAAGGTGAACATTCTCCGCTGAAGCATCTAGAACATGCTCTGCACCCATACGTCGCTTTTGCAATCTTGCCAGTCTTTGCTTTTGCAAACGCAGGTATTTCATTGGAAGGTATCTCAATCTCAAGCCTAACAGGTATGCTACCGCTTGGTATCGCTATGGGTCTATTGATTGGTAAGCCTCTTGGTATCTTTGCATTCAGCTGGGGTGCGGTGAAATTGGGTGTTGCTAAGCTCCCTGAAGGTGTGAACTTTATGAACATCTTCGCAGTATCTGTCCTGTGTGGTATTGGTTTTACAATGTCTATCTTTATTTCATCACTAGCATTTGGCCCAACGAATGTAGAGTTTGACACACTAGCTCGACTAGGCATCCTGATGGGATCTACAACAGCTGCAATTCTAGGTTACTTCCTGCTAAGCGTTTCTTTACCGAAAACAGCAAAGCAACAAGAAGTAAAACTATAATCAGCGGTAGGCTCGTTTAACGGCGAGCCTATTCACTGATTAACAAGCTAACTTCTGAGTAGCAAGACGAGTCACAGAATCATCCTCCCCGATTCATGTGACAGCAAAGAACAAAAAAGCCGTGATAGGGTTTCCTATCTCGGCTTTATTGATCCTAACTGCTAGTATTTTTAGTTTGGTTAGTTATTGATGATCTAAAACTCCTAGATTCAACTCATTATTTTGATCGGCATGAATTGCGGATCGTTTTGGATGACCAGAGTGACAGTGTCATGTTATTTTTCTAGCGTGGTAAATATGGTCCACTCCTCGACGATCTGCTCATTCAGCCCGACAACCGTTGCTGTTACTCGACGGTTCAGTGCATGAGAAGTAGCATCGTTGCCATCGCTCTCTAAGCGGTTTTCACCGTAACCGACAACTCTTATTCGGCTCGGGTCTATACCATTCGACAATAATTCATCTTCAACGTGGTGAGCGCGCTTCTTTGATAACTCTAAGTTGTATTCACTCGCGCCGACTTTACTGGCGTAACCTTGAATCTCTATCGATGCACTTTGGTAGGTTTCTAAGAACTCAGCCATAGTGGTGATTTGATCTGAGAAGATAGGGTTAACTTCATAGGAGTCATTGGCGAAAAGGATGTTCAGCCGTCTGACTTCTTGCGAGCTAACCGTCTCTCCACAGCCTTCGTTGTCTACCAGAGACGACTCTGGTGTGCCAGGACAGGTGTCTCGTGCATTGACCACACCATCGTTATCATCGTCTTGCAGGTCAGAAATTTGCTCCGCTTCTGGCGTTTCTATGTAGGGCTCTTCATTTTGGCTAGAGCATGCACATAGCGTTATCGTTAATGCGGAAAGTAATAAATAAGGTCTCTTCATCATTAATACTCCACTGCCGTTGTCCACTCGTCTGGAATGTCGACCAGTAGAGCGTTCAATAGAGAGCCTGTCGCGTTCATTACACGGTATTTAGCGTACTGTTCAGAGTAATGCGCATCTAAGTAATCTTTGCGGGCTTCAAACAATTCGTTTTCAGTGTTAAGCAGATCAAGTAGCGTACGTTTGCCGATTCGATATTGTTTCTCATAAGCGATAACGGTTTCTGACGCCGAATCCACGTGATCAGACAAGAAGTTCTTTTGTTGTAACGTCAGATCCAATGCACTCCAAGAGAGGCGAAGGCCTTCTTCAACTTGTCGATAAGCACGATCTCTTAGATCCTTCGCTTTATTAAGTTGGTAAGCTGCAGCTTCTGAATTAGCACTATCGGTACCACCGTTGTAGAGGTTGTATCGCATTCTTAACATTGCCAACGTCTCTTGGCTCGAACCTTCATCGCCTCCCGCATCATCGCGCCATGATTGAGATGCCTCGATAGAGAACGTCGGGTAGTTAACCCCTTTTGATTGTTTGTACTGGAAGTGCGCTGAATCGACATCTGCAGTCGCGACTTTGATGACTGGGTGTTGGTCCAGAGCATCAACAAGCGCGTCTGATAATGACAGAGGAATCATAGAAATATCGGCTCTTGGGTAGGCTAAGCCAAGCGGTTCTTGACCCACTATTCTTCTAAATTGGGTGTGGGTATCAATTAGGTTGTTCTGTGCGGCTAATAAGTTGCCGTGAGCTTTTGCAATCCTTGCTTCTACCTGAGATACATCTGCGGTTGAGCCTATGCCTGAGACTGCACGCTTTTTGATGTCTTTATAGATTTTCTTGTGGATAGCGAGGTTACTTTCCGAAAGGGCTAAAACTTCAGTTGCTTTGACTGCGTCTAAGTAGATCTGTGTGACCTCTAGCGCTTTGTCTTCGGCATCCGCGAGCAATTGCAAACGAACCGATTCTGCTTCTGCGGCAGTACGATCAATATCATTGAGAGTCGACGAACCATCCCACAACAACTGAGTGAGGGATATGGTGGCTTCCTTTCGTGTGAGATCGGTATCAGGACCGTTGTTTGGCACAGGGTTTATGCCTTCATAGCCAATACCAGCATCAAGATCGATACTCGGCCTATAAGCACCACCTGCGGCATCGTTTCGTTTTTGTACACTCACAAACTCATTAAAAATACTTTTTATCTCAGGATTGGTAGCCAAGGTAATGGCAACAGCCTGTTCTAAAGTCTGAGCAGAGAGTGGGGTTGCAATAGCTAAGCAACAGATGATGGGTAATTTAAACAGTCTCAAAGTAGGTCTCCTTCTACTTTTAAAAGCTCCCGCCTCCTCCCAACTAGCGTTTAACTACTTAATTGAGAAGGGTATTAAACGAAGCTTAGGACATCTGCTAGAAATTGCTAAGTTTGTTGGCTTTATTTCGAATGTAAGTCTCTATCGCTATTGATTAATTTACCAGTTGTGACAGGTGGCAAGCTTCGAGTAGATGTGTTGAAAATAAATGCAAGGCTAGAATTCGGCTTGGGCAGAGATTGGTAAACGTTGGTTAGGAGGTTGTTTGAAATACGTATCTCAGTGATAGCAATGTGCCAAGCGTGGTAGTTCGATTTTTAGTAAAAAATGACAATATAAAAAGAATCGATCGCGCTGTTTAGTTTGTAGTTGTAGCTGTGAAGAAGGGTAAGTAAGGTTTCACCCTAAACAACAAACAAAAAAAAGCCCAAACCAACGTGGTTTGGGCGGATACAAGTATAGGAGTTAATAAGGAAAATGCAGTAATTAAGAAAGCAGTGAGAAGAACAAGTTTGACGGGCTGTTAAACTTCTAAATACGCTGTTTTCTACCTAATTTAGGACTCTCCATTTCCATTTCAGTTCCAAGAAAATTCATTATTTTTTCTTTTTTTATAAACACACAGCGATTCAATCGTTTAGTGCTGAGTTTTATTAACTGGTACGACCAATTTGTGAAAATGTGATGTTGCTTGCTTGTTAAGTAAATGTACTAAGCGTATATTTCAAACAGTTGTTTAATACGAGTGATTGAAATGGCACCAAGAAGTACAACCAAAGACAAAATCTTAGATGTGGCTGAAGGCTTATTTGCTGAGCACGGTTTTAATGACACCTCTTTACGTACGATTACGAGTAAAGCGAATGTCAACTTAGCTTCAGTGAACTATCACTTTGGCGATAAGAAGACTCTGGTTCGTGCGGTACTCAATCGTTACTTAGAAGCATTTATGCCAGCACTGCAAGATGCATTAGTGAACTTAAACTTGAACGAAACGTATTCTATGAGTGACGTGTTTGAGTCGTTGAGACAGCCACTAAGAGCACTTAATGATGTTAGGCCAAATGGTACAAGCCGATTCATGTTA
The DNA here is from genome assembly GCF_041467535.1 of Vibrio sp. 10N.247.311.47. Taxonomy (NCBI): domain Bacteria; kingdom Pseudomonadati; phylum Pseudomonadota; class Gammaproteobacteria; order Vibrionales; family Vibrionaceae; genus Vibrio; species Vibrio sp. 10N.247.311.47. The sequence continues at coordinate 222,090 of NZ_JBFSUR010000003.1, read as the reverse complement.
CTTATCGGCAGAGGCTATACGGATGTGCAAGGACACTTGCGTTGGTTCATTACTACTCGCTACAGCGAAGTACTTTCTTTGTTTACGACATCTGTAATGAAGGCGAATCCGAACCTCACTCAAGAACAGTTATTTTGGCGATTACACTTCACCCTAGGGACTTGTGTATTCACCATGGCATCAAGTCAGGCTCTGGTAGAAATTGCAGAGAATGACTATGACAGAAAGATAGATGCTAAGGCAGTGGTCGATATTCTTATTCCATATTTAGCCGCAGGCATGTCAGCAGAAGAATAAAACAATAAAAAGCGAAACATTCACAACCAATATAGTGAACAAAAGGATCTGAACTATGAGCTCTCTAAGACAAAAATGGGTAAGTGACCCAGCTTTTAAACTCTTTAAAAAAGTATTACCACCACTATCTAGCACCGAGAAAGAAGCGATGGAAGCGGGTAGCGTGTGGTGGGACGGAGAGCTGTTTTCTGGTAAACCAGATTTCACTAAGCTGCACCAATACCCAAAACCTCAGCTGACAGCAGAAGAGCAATCGTTCATGGATAATGAGCTTGAAACCTTGCTCGCTATGCTTGATGACCACCAAATTGTAAAAGAAGATCGAGACCTTCCTGAAGAGGTGTGGAACTTCTTACGCAAAGAGCGTTTCTTTTCGCTAATTATTGCGAAAGAGTATGGCGGTCGTGAATTCTCAGCACACGCTAACTCAACTATCGTAACTAAGATTGCGACTCGCAGTATCAGTACTGCGGTTTCAGTAATGGTTCCAAACTCTCTTGGTCCTGGTGAGCTGCTGTCTCACTACGGCACTCAAGACCAAAAAGACTACTGGCTACCTCGTCTTGCTGACGGTACAGATATCCCATGTTTCGCACTAACAGGCCCAGAAGCGGGTTCTGATGCGGGTGGTATCCCTGATGTCGGTACTGTGTGCATGGGCATGCACGAAGGTAAAGAGACGCTAGGTATCAAGCTTAACTGGAACAAACGCTACATTACACTAGCACCAGTGGCGACGGTACTTGGTCTGGCTTTCAAACTGCACGATCCAGAAAAGCTACTGGGTGACAAAGAAGACATTGGCATCACTTGTGCGCTAATCCCGGCTGACCACGAAGGTGTTGTGATTGGTGAGCGTCATGACCCACTTGGTCTTGCGTTTATGAATGGTCCAACACGCGGTCACGATGTATTTATTCCTATGGAATGGTTAATCGGTGGTGCCGATTACGCAGGTAAAGGCTGGCGTATGCTGGTGGAATGTCTGTCTGCAGGTCGTGGTATCTCATTACCCGCACTTGGCACGGCGATGGGCCACCTAACAGCGAAAACGACCGGCGCATATGCTTATGTTCGTAAGCAGTTCGGTATGTCGATTGGTAAGTTTGAAGGTGTTGCAGAGAGCCTTGGACGTATTGGTGGTTTAACGTATCTATTAGAAGCGACTCGTACACTGACAACCACTTCGCTTGATATGAAAGAGAAGCCGGGTATCGTAACGGCTATCGCCAAATATCACATGACAGAAATGGCACGTACTATTCTGAATGACTCAATGGATATCCATTCAGGTCGTGCAATTCAAGATGGCCCAATGAACTACTTGGCTGCGCCTTACCTAGGTATTCCAGTTGCTATCACAGTAGAAGGTGCGAACATCCTAACTCGTAACTTGATGATCTTCGGTCAAGGTGCGACACGTTGTCACCCATACGTATTGAGCGAAATGGAAGCGGCAGCGAACCCAGACGAGAAGCAAGGTGCAAAAGACTTTGATAGCTTGCTGTTCAAGCACATCTCACACGCAACTAAAAACACGTTTGGCGCATTTGGTGCAGCACTGACTGGATCTAAGTTCATTAAAGCCGACATGAGCGGCCCAACGAAGCCTTACTACCAAGACCTGACTCGTTTAAGCCGTGCGCTTGCAGTCAGTGCGGATTTCGCAATGCTGACGCTAGGTGGCGAACTGAAACGTAAAGAGCTTATCTCGGCACGTTTGGGTGATGGTCTAAGTTACCTATACATGGCGTCTGCTGCACTTAAGAAGTATGAAGACGAAGGTCGCCAACAAGCTGACCTAGACTACGTACACTACGCGGTTCAACACTGTTTCCACAATGCGGCTAAATCACTACAAGAAGCGTACAGAAACTTCCCGAACAAGATGGTTGGGAAAGTGCTGAAAGGACTAGTTTTCCCTGTTGGTAACCACTTCGAAAAACCGAGTGATAACCTAACCGTTCAACTAGCAGAAAGCTTGATGACTCCGGGAGCACACCGTGAACGTCTGACTCACCTTTGTTACATTGGCAAAGAGGAAGATGATAGTGTTGGCCTTATGGAGAATGCTTTCAATGCGATGTACAGCATCAAGCCTCTGGAGCGTAAGATCTTCAAAGCAGTGAAAGAGGGCAAAGTGGCTCGTAAAGGCTTACTTGCGGATAAACTGGCTCAAGCACTTGCTGCTGATGTTCTGACACAAGAAGAAGTCGACCAAATTGTTGCTGCAGACAAACTTCGCTACGCAGCGATTCAAGTTGACCACTTCAGTCATGATTACAGTGAAACTTTGACGCGAAAAGAGTTAAAACCTAAGCTAAATAGCGTTGCTTAGATAAAGAAATGACAAAAGGCACCTTATTAGGTGCCTTTTTTTGTTTTTGTCGTAGAAGTTGCAATAGAGGCGTTAACAAATGGTGACTTAGTCAGCAAATATTCACTGAGTGCTCCAACCACTTGCATTTTCGCCACATTTTTACAGAAATTAGATGCCATTTGCGTACGAAACTTTTATCCTTAACCTGATTTTTTAAGGAAGTTGAATATGATCATCAAACCTCGAATTCGCGGATTCATCTGTACTACAACACATCCAGTCGGTTGTGAAGCTAATGTAAAAGAACAAATTGCTTACACAAAAGCTCAAGGCCCAATCGCAAACGCACCTAAACGTGTACTAGTTGTTGGCTCTTCAAGTGGCTACGGCTTGTCTTCACGTATTGCGGCTGCATTTGGTGGCGGCGCTTCAACTATCGGTGTTTTCTTTGAGAAAGCCGGTACTGAGAAAAAGCCTGGCACAGCTGGTTTCTACAACTCAGCAGCGTTCGACAAGTTTGCTAAAGAAGAAGGCCTATATTCAAAAAGCCTGAACGGCGATGCTTTCTCTAACGAGGCGAAACAGAAAACAATTGACCTGATCAAAGAAGATCTAGGCCAAATCGATATGGTTGTATACTCACTGGCGTCTCCAGTGCGTAAAATGCCAGAGACTGGCGAAGTAATTCGTTCATCTCTAAAGCCTATCGGCGAAACGTACACGTCAACTGCGGTTGATACCAACAAAGACACAATCATCGAAGCAAGCGTAGAGCCTGCAACTGAAGAAGAGATCAAAGACACTGTTACTGTAATGGGCGGTGAAGATTGGGAACTTTGGATCAATGCTCTTTCTGAAGCTGGTGTTCTAGCGGACGGTTGTAAGACGGTTGCTTACAGCTACATCGGTACTGAACTAACGTGGCCAATCTACTGGGATGGCGCACTAGGTAAAGCTAAGATGGATCTAGACCGTGCAGCGACAGCGCTGAACGAGAAGCTAGGCCAAACTGGCGGTACTGCAAACGTTGCTGTTCTTAAGTCTGTAGTGACTCAAGCAAGTTCTGCAATCCCTGTAATGCCTCTTTACATCGCTATGGTGTTCAAGAAGATGCGTGAAGAAGGTATTCACGAAGGTTGTATGGAACAGATCTTCCGTATGTTCAGCCAACGTCTATACAAAGAAGACGGCAGCGCGCCAGAAGTGGATGAAGTGAACCGTCTACGTCTAGATGACCTTGAGCTTCGCGAAGACATTCAAGATCACTGTCGTAACCTATGGCCTCAAATCACAACTGAGAACCTAAAAGAACTGACTGACTACGTAGAGTACAAAGAAGAGTTCTTGAAGCTATTTGGTTTCGGTGTTGAAGGTGTTGATTACGAAGCTGACGTTAACCCAGCTGTTGAATTTGATGTAGCTGACATCTAATTCAAGTTATCGAATCTAAACGAAATAGGCGCTCATTGAGCGCCTATTTTTTTGTCCGTCGTTTGAGGAAAGAGATTAAAAGCAGATATGGAAAAATAAATGAAGATGCGGGATTTGAGTGGCGAGATGCGAAGAGAAGTTAAGAGCAGATGCGGGATATGAGTTGCGGGATGCGAAGAGATTTAAAGAGCTGATACGAATAGCAGGATGCAAAAGCTCTAAGAGCAGACTTGGGATGCGTTAAAAGCTGAGAAGAAGTAATAAAAAATGCACTAATCCAAAGGTGAATTAGTGCATTTGAAATATCTAAGCTTGGCTGCTTTTAAAGCAGTAGACGCTAGCTAATAATGATGATGAAAGTGCCCGCTAAGGTCATCAATATATTGGCTATCGCGTACGTACCCGCGTAACCCAGAGCTGGGATAGTTGAGCGAGCGTGGTCATTTACGATGTCCATCGCCGGAGCACAGGTTCGCGCACCAATGATGGCACCAAATAATAGAGCTCGGTTCATCTTCAATACGTAAGCACCCACCAAGTAAGCGAAGAATACCGGCAGAACACTCACTACTAGAGCAATACCGATGACCTGAGGGCCTACTTGCGTTAAGTGTTCAAACATCTTACCGCCGGCGCTCAAGCCGATACCGACCATGAAGAACATCAAACCTAGGTCTTTGACCATGTTCAATGCCCCCTGAGGCACATAACCGAAAGTAGGGTGGTTCGCTCGTAGGAAACCAAGCATGATGCCCGATAGAAGCAGGCCAACCGCGTTACCTAGCCCAAACGATACCTGACCGAATGTCATGGTGATCAAACCAAACAAAATACCCAAAATGAAGAAGCTACAGAAGGCCATCAAATCCGCCATTTGGCTGTGGATTGAGATGAAACCAATTTTCTCAGCTAGGCCGTGCACTCGACTCTTTTCACCACTCACTTGTAGGACGTCACCTTTAGAAAGCACGATGTTTAAGTCCATCGGCATTTCAATCTGAGCACGTACTACGCGGTTAAGGAAACAGCCGTATTCAGACAGGTTTAAGTCTGATAGGCGCTTACCTGCGATACTGTCACTCTTAACGACGATCTCTTCTTCCACGATACGCAGATCGAGAAGGTTACGGTCGAAAACTTCTTTACCGTTACGGAAGCTTGGGTCTAGACGAGCGTGGCTATCTGGGAAACCAACCAATGCGATCTCATCGCCTTCTTGCAGAATTGCATCACCATCTGGATGGGCAAGAATACCATTACGTCGAATACGCTCGATGTAACAGCCTGTTTGGCGATAGATGCCCAGTTCACGCAGATTCTTACCGTCAGTCCAAGAGATGAGCTCTGGTCCCACTCGATAAGCACGAATAATGGGCAAGTAAACCTTACGCTGACCTGAAGCGCCTAACCCACGTTCTTGGGCGATTTGCTCTGCCGAGTCGTGTAGGTTCACTTTTTGAAGTTTTGGAATCAAGCGAGCAAACATAATCATACTGATTAAGCCAACCAAGTAAGCCATCGCGTAACCGACTGAAAGGTTTTCGATAATCAGGCTCAAGTCCATGTTTCTTGGTAATTCTGCAAGCCCAGAATTCAGAGCATCTTGAGCACCTACCAATATCGGCGTTGCTGTTAAGGCACCTGCCATCATGCCTGCAGATAAACCAAAGCCTAGGCCAAGGTAATGACTACTGAAATAGGTTAGGGCAATTGCGGTAGAAAGTACCACAAGGCTCAGAATGAGGTAGTGCTTACCGTCTCTGAAGAAGATACCGAAGAAGTTTGGTCCAGCTTCAATGCCAACACAGTAGATGAACAGCATGAAACCAATGGTGAGCGCATCTGCGTTAAAAGAAAAGCCAAGATGTCCCATGATAAGGGAAGTAATCAAAACACCGATTGAATTACCAAGTTGGAGGCTACCGAAACGAATTTTACCAATGGCTAATCCAATCGATAAAACAACAAAGATGAGGAGAATGGGGTTTTGTTCTAACAGAAAAACAACGTCGATATTCACGGTGGTCGCTCAATAATTGGCGTGGAACACAGGGTAAGTTTGAGAGGTGAATTGTATCTAAATATAAATAAATTATAAGCAATATTTTGTTAATTTACTTGATTTTGACCTTATTCTTATTCCGTATGAAAACTGGTCATAAAAAAGCCCGCTACAGTGAGCGGGCTTTCTATAAATCGTACAGTCTAACGCCTAAATGGGTCAGCTGTTTAAGGCTTTAGCCCTGATTCTCGTTTGAGAAATCCTAGCTTAGTCGAAAAGACCTAGGTTTTCTTTTGCGTATGCTTCAAATTCTGTGCAGCCGCCGATGTGGTCTTGGTCGATGAAGATTTGTGGAACTGTATCGACAGGTTTACCAACAGTCTTCTCTAGATCAGCTTTGCTGATACCTTCAGCGTGGATGTCAACGTAACGGTAGTTGAAGTCATCGCGTTTAGCTTTAAGAGTTTCAGCATGCTCTTTTGCACGAACACAGAATGGGCAAGCAGGGCGACCAAAAATAACTACAAACATTTAATTTCTCCTAAATACGGGATGAGGCTCGTTAACTCGATTATGTTAACTATTCTTTAGTGAATGCCACTCAAAATTTCATAAAACCAACTATGCCTCAATGCCATGGGGAAATAAAGATGGAATTACCTCTTAATACAATAGGTTTTGTCTATCAGAGCAAATAATGGTCACAAAAAGGATCCATGCTGATTTCTGATGGGTATTCAGATTGATTACCCTTAATTTAAGAGTGTGAATTACCCCTAAGAATACGACATTAATCCATCTTTAATGCGACAAGTTGCACCTCGTCAAAAAAAGCGCATACAGAACGAGGCATCTTAATACTGATGCACTATATAAAGGCTAAATTCCAATAACCAAGAGTTCGCAGTTTTGTTCGGTCATAGGCGCAGGAGGCACCATGTTTCAATTTATGACATCTACAAAGATCATCTTTGGTGATGGAGCACTTTCCGCTTCATTGTCTCTCTTTAATCAATATGGCTACAGCGTGCTATTGGTTACAGGCAATACATTAGAGCGCACTTCAATTGTTACTGACTATCTTGATGCGCAGAGTATGCGTTATCAGCACATTGCCGTTTCCGGTGAACCTAATATCAAAATGGTTGAAGAGGCGGCTATTTCTGCTCGTCGATTTAAGCCAGATATGGTTGTCGCCATGGGGGGCGGTAGCGCCATCGATATGGGCAAAGCGTTGGCTGCGGTTTTACCTAATCAAGGCAATTTATATGACTATGTTGAAGTGGTCGGGCGTAATGTTCCTCTTAAAACCAAACCACTTCCGTTTATCGCAATTCCAACCACAGCGAGTACCGGCGCCGAGGTCACTAAAAACGCGGTGCTGAAATCAGGCCAAGACCAAGTAAAAATCAGCCTGAGAAGCCCAGACATGCTGGCCGACGTTGCGATTGTCGACCCAACCCTAACTCATGGAACCAATCTATATCTATCTGGGCGAGGTGCGATGGATGCCTTTACTCATCTAATGGAAGCCTACGTGTGTGGTGAACCGAATCCGTTAACCGATATGATTTGTGAAGAAGGGCTGCGTAAGTTGAGTGGTTCTGTGGTTAAAGCGTGTGTTTATGATGAGCCTCAAGCGCGTTCTGATCTTGCTTTCGCTTCTATGCTCGGTGGTATGGCGATAACTAATGCCAAGCTTGGCGCAGCCCATGGTTTAGCCTCCGCACTAGGAGGTAAGATTTCTGCGCCTCATAGTGTGATTACCGCGCGTTTAGCGCCGTTTGTGATGTTGGAGAACATAGCCGTTGCAAAAGAGCAGCAAAGAAGCGACATCCTAGCGCGTTATCAGCGAATCGCTCAGATAGTAACAGGTAACGTAGAAGCAATAGAAGAGGAGGCAATTTCTTGGTTATCGGAAGTGCTTGATACGCTTAAGTTACCCAACTTGTTGGAATTTGGTGTCTGTGAAGCCCAGTTTGATGAGGTGTCTGCCGACGCGCTCAAATCAGTGGCGATTAAAGGAAACCCTTTGCCGCTTAACCAAGAGAGGCTCGTGCATATTTTGAAGCAAGTATGCGAGAAGTGCAGTTGTAGAGAAGGGCATCATGAGGGAGCTTCAATGAATCAAATTGGGCAAGAGCCAGCTGTCGAGTCGAGCTTTACCATTATCAATTCTTATGCGTCCGAAAACAGCGTGGTTGAGAAGGGCAATAGTTGGACTATCTAACGGTCTTAAACTTGTTCGTTGTATAAGTCATTTTATACAGACAAATAAAAACGGAGCTCTAGGCTCCGTTTTTTTAATTCAACTTGTTCTCTGGTCATCTGTTTTCAGTTCATGACTAAGCAGATTAGAACTGAGAGTACTTCTCGTAACGTGAATCACGAAGTGACTCTTTGACGCGCTTTAGGTTCTCTCTGAAACCAGAACCACGACGTAGCGTAAAGCCTGTCGCTAGCACATCGATAACCGTCATCTGAACAACGCGACTTGCCATTGGCATGTAAACGTCAGTGTCTTCTGGAACATCCAGAGAAATAGACAACGAGCTCGCTTTATCCAGTGGAGAATCTTTTGCTGTGATAGCAATAACTGTCGCACCGTTTTCACGCGCTAAGTTTGCAATCTCAACTTGGCTTTTAGTGCGGCCAGTATGAGAGATCAGAACAATAACGTCGTTATCACTGCAGTTAATGCAGCTCATTCGTTGCATCACGATGTCTTCGAAACATGTGATTGGGATATTAAAACGAATAAACTTGTTTTGAGCATCTTTGGCGACAGCAGAAGAGGCACCCAGTCCGAAGAACGAAATGCGTTTTGCTTGAGTCAGCAAGTCAACAGCACGGTTTACTTGCATCGCGTCTAGACTGTTTTTAGCAACGTCTAGACAAGCCATAGTTGATTCGAAAATCTTATGCGTATAAGCATCTGGACCATCATCTTCTTCAACATTACGGTTCACGTAAGGTGTACCGTTTGCCAAGCTTTGAGCTAGGTGAAGTTTGAAGTCAGGGAAGCCCTTTGTGTCTAATCGACGACAGAAGCGGTTAACTGTAGGCTCACTCACGTCAGCCATTTTAGCTAAGGTAGCAATGCTAGAATGAATTGCAGTTTGAGGGGAAGCCATAATTACTTCGGCTACCTTGCGCTCAGACTTGCTGAAATTTTCCAGGTTTTTTTGTATTTTTTCTAATGTATTCATAGTGTTCACAAGGGTATAGAGAACAACTTGCTAGTTAATATCTTTTACCAGGGGGTATGGCTGAAGCAAATATCAGTAAACACAAAGCCGATGTATATTCGGTTTCGTAAATACTGCTGCGTCAAATAGATATCAAGCTAACTAGCACCATAGAGTCAGTATAAACCCAACATACTATTTACTAATACAAAAACAGGGCATGAATGCTTAAGAATATGACAAACCTCAACAAAATTTTAGAAAACTACAGAATTGGAAGAGAGTTTGAGCAAAAAGAATGCAAAATGGGTATGAACTGACAGCTTAGTTACATCAAAAAGAAAGAAATTTTCAATTTGATGCAACTAAAATTGAATGACTATGCGTTGATTTGCGTAACCAGTTTGTTGATTTTGCCCATCAAGTTTGGTGCTAGTTTAGAGATCTCACGCTGTTCTTCAAGCACTGACGAAAGAATGTCATTGCCTGTTAGTGGGTTTGCTAATACCACGCGGAAAACGATGATTGGCTGATGTACCCATGCTTCAGGGTTTAAGCGTGTACGTGACACGAAAGACTTACCTGTTTCACGCTGCTTCTTCTGAATAAACTTAGTCAGCTCATTGAGCAACTCATTCAGTTCGACACGATGTTCAGGCTCAGCTTTAAGCAGTGCCGCTTTGACTGACTCAGGGACATAGCGATAAGTCAGTAGGCAAAGCTCAGGTTCTGAAACCAGCTCGAAGTCGCTCTGATCTTTAATTAGGTCGGCAAAGTAGCGCGCTTTGTTGATGCTTTGGTCGATCAGCAGTTCATAACCTGGGCGGCTAATGATGTGCATTGCGGCGTAAACCAGCATTGCCATACCTGAACGAGAACCTTCTAACGTATGGCTGCCTAAATCTTTTGAGCCTTTACGAAGAATGTATTGAGCATGATGTTCAATCGCAGTCATCGCATCTGGCTTCTTAAACAGAACCATACCCGCGCCCATAGGGATATAAAGCTGTTTATGCGCATCAATCGTGACTGAATCCGCCAGTTCAATACCATCAAGTAGGTGACGATGATTGTTAGACATCAGAGTCGCACCGCCCCAAGCTGCATCAACGTGGAAATGACAATCGGATTCGGCACACACCTCAGCAATGTCTCTTAGCGGGTCGATATTACCGGTTTCGGTTGTACCAGCCACACCAATGACGGCGAAAGGTTTGATCTTGTTCTGCTTGAGCTGCTCGATCTTGAGTCTTAAATCATCAGTACAAATACGGTTGTCGTTATCTGTTTTAACAGACACTAGACCTTCTTGACCAATACCAAGGACATCCGCGGCTTTTTTCAGAGAGTAGTGGCCACGTTCAGAGACTAAGATGGCAAGGCCTTCGTAGTCGTAGTGCTTCATGGCTTTAAACAGGCCTTCTTTTTCTACACCTTTGAACGAACCTTGCGCTTTTAGTGCGTTGTTACGTGCAACCCAGAGCGCTGTAATGTTCGCGATGGTACCGCCAGAACAAAACGCACCTAAAGAGTGGTTTGCGCTGTGCATCCAACGAGAATAAAACTGGTCACTATCTTGATAAATCAGGCGATGTAACATGCCCAGAACTTGACGTTCTAGGGGAGTGAAAGCTTTTGAGGTCTCGATTTTTACTAGATTCTGATTCAACGCAATCATGATTTTTGAAAGCGGCATCAGGAAGTACGGCAACGCAGAGGTCATATGGCCAATAAAACTTGGCGAAGACGTGTGAACCGAATGAGACACAAGAGAATCGAGGAGATGCTCAGTATGTTCAGAAACAAACTCAGGCTGCTCTGGGATATGAGCATTTGAAAAATCTTTCTCAATTTCACGTAGCGGCTTTTCTTCAGCCACAATATGTTCACGTAAGAATTGATTCAGGTTTCGTGAAAGTTTGTCTTCAATTTGAGTGAGTGTTGAATCTGGGCCTTCAGGTACCGTGAAGATACGTAGAAGACTGTCGAAGCTAACATCTGCTGTTTTTTGTTCCGTAACCATAGCAAGCGAGTTATTTTTCTAATATTGACGCGAGCGGGACAATCTAAACGAAAACGGGAACAATGTCCCGTCTTAATTATGAAATCCAACTTCTCAAAAAAGCATATTAAATGCGGGGTTATTTACACTTAATCGCTTCAAGTTTACTGATCGACTGGTTGTAACGCTGCAGCGCTGAGTCGATTTGCTTAGGGTGACTAAGCAATTCTGCAAAGGCAGAACGTAGTTCGTAGTTTTGAGCGTGAGGCGTTGATTGGCGGTCATCGAATGTTGTTTTCGCGATTTTACCAAGCTCATCATCACGTGTTGATAGCGTTTTAATGTCGTGTTGCTCAAGTTGCAACCAACCTTCTACAGGTTGCTCTGTTGCCACTTTGCTTGAGTCGTTTACTAAGTAGTAGTGAACCGCAGCACGGTTAAGCTCAAAGTGGTGCTTACGACCTTCTAGGAACCACTCACTCACTTCTGTTAGCTCTGGATATTGCTCAGAGGTTAATGCAGCAAGGTCGGCATACCAATTCAAAGAAGCGTCGATGTACGCATCATATTTTTTTGCTTGGCACTGGTTTGTCTCAGACATTGAATCTGCTGCAAAAGAGAAAGTAGAAGTTGAAGCTAGCAGTAATGCGACGCAAAGGCGTTTCATAGTGGTTCCTTTTGTAAGTTTATTCTTTTTATAACTTTGTCGTTACAGGTTACCGTGATCGTTATTTGTTGAGCAATGACACTTAGTGTCTTTTTATTTCGGTAACTGTATCGGTGTCTTGGGCATTGGTATTCGAGTTGCATTCTAATCTAAAACAAACGCTATTCCTGCGATCTAGTTAGCAAGAGATACAAAGAACAACATCAATATCGGAACAAGCAAGCTGAGGATAAAGCCACTGACGATAGCGATAGGCACACATCTAACGCCGCCTGTTGTTTGAATGACCGGTAAGGTGAAGTCCATCGCAGTCGCACCAGCATAACCAATGGAAGTGCATGGGTAGCTGCGAATTAGCACTGGAATCAGTACCAAGGCAACTAACTCTCTTAACAGCTCAAGCATGAAAGAAGCGCCACCATAGACAGGACCAAAGGCGTCACCCATTAAGATACCAGCCAGAGAGTACCAACCAAATCCAGAAGACATTGCCAAGGCTTTGAACAGAGGGATATCTAGGATGTAAGCCGCGATTACACCACCTAACATTGAGGTGATGATAATGGTGATTGCGATAACCATACCGTGCTTGTTGAGTAAGATCTGACGAAGTGTGAGTCCGCTATTACGCAGCTGAATGCCGATAAAGAATAGAAGAACAAACAGAATCCATTCGCTTGCGGTATCAACCCAATCAAGGCCAATAGGCAGCACTAAGCCAGCGATTAGCCCTGAACCTACCACTAAGATGAGTTTTGCAGATTCCATCGCCATAGAAGAGAGGGGAAGCTTCTTCTTGCTACTGTCGGTTTTGAGTGGCAATAACTTATCAATAGCGGGCAGTGCCATTAGGTTACATACGCTTAAGCAGACAAAGAAAGTGACGGTATATAGAAGGATTGTCTGCAGGTTACTGCCTAGGTTATCGAGGGCGGCTAAGCTTAGTCCCATTAACGCCAGAATCACGTAGATCAACCGCGATGTTGAGCGGTTGATAAATTCTAATGTCTGAGCGTTCGAAATTGCAAAAAGATACCCCACGACGAGTGGCGCAAATATAAAGATCATCCCTGTAAACATGCTTTCCCCATTGCATTTACTTCATATTACACTTACTTGTAATTTAACAGTGACTTAGAAGCCGCTAGTATTGATCACGTCGCTTAGCTTTGCATTAAAATCATGCTTGCTCAAGTTGCTTAATTTATAAAGCACCTCTGCACCTGTCACGTTAAGTTCAACTTCGTGATCATCGATGTTCTCATCCTTGTTTCTGAACATCAGCAGGTGGTTAGCGATTCGAGCGATATCTAAGTAAGAGACTTCACGCTGTTCGTGGTTATTGATGGTATTGCTGCACACATCAATAAAGTCGCTGTCGAAGCCCCAACGGTTAAGCACCAATTTACTGGTAGCAGAACATTGGCCTTGGAAGATTTGTAGAGCGATGTCGTGATCTAGGTAATTGCCATTTTCGAGGTAGAGGTGGTATTCGCTAACCAAACAGAACAAACCAATATCAGCCAGTAATCCAACAAGCAGCGATTTTTCATGCTCAAGGTAACGGTATTCAGTAGGGGAGAGCTCTTTGAAGCTGTTGGTAACAAGCACCATAGTAGCGCCCAGCTCTTTTGATACAGAAGCGCTCTGAACCAATACCTTATTACATTCTTTACTGAGGTTGACTGAGTGTTTGAGTTGCTCAATAGCCTGAGCCGTCACGATGTCACGTACTCTTAATATGCCAAGGCGCGACACCGCCGTCATAATATCAACACAAGTAATATTACGTCGGTTAAAGACGACAGAGTTAGCCACACGAATGACAATAGCAGCGAGGCCTGGGTCTTCGAGTAAGCACTCGGCAACGTCAGCAATCCCAGTTGATTCAAGGGTACAAAGCGATTGAATCTTCAGTACAACGTTAGGGATAGGAGGAAGTGTTATTTTTCCCGCTGAGATAGAATGTCCAACAAGTTGGGCAAACTCTGATTCTAGACCCTTTAAGAGAAGAGTCTTATTTTGAGGTAGCCAGAAAAACGATAAATGATTCATATAAAAAGTAAAAACAGGTCTGTCCTGCCATTTTACAAGCCACGATGCTGCGAGGCAATACTCACCCGTCTACATAACCTTTAATAATTTGAACCGGTGTATCACTAGGTGTCCAAATTCAAGCATGGTTTGATAGTTTACTGTGAAGTCAATCATGAAAAACCGGAATACTCAATTGATTGATGTGAACTAAGTCCAGACTTATTTTTCTTTTCGAAGTATGATTTATTTAAAGGTGAAAAACGAAACCATAATATTCACCTATAGAATAACAAAATAGATTTAAAATTTTCGCATAACAAGCTGCTTGTCTGGTGATCAACCTAATCGGGGTAATTTGATTAAGGATCAACGGATATGACCGAGACAGCATTTATTAATTACGTGAATCAATTTGGTGAGCATCAAAAACGTTCTATGTTCGGAGGTATTGGCCTCTTTCAAAATGACGCTATGTTCGCTTTATTGAGTGAAGGTTGTTTATTCATTAGAGGTGGAAAATCATTAGATAAAAAACTGACCGATCTTGATTGTGAAAAGTATCGTCATGTAAAGAAGCAGACAACAGCAACCGTAAACTATTACGACATTACGGATCTGTTTACCTGTGAACATCCTGAATTGGATAGTATTATTCGTACTTCAATCGATAATTCAATTCAGCAGCGTAGCTTCAAGAAGTCATCAGCTAGCCGTAGATTAAGAGATCTACCAAACATGCAGCTTACGTTAGAGCGCATGGTTAAAAAGGCGGGTGTGGATGATGTTTCAATGTTTATGCAGTTGGGCGCACCTGAAGTGTTTAATAAGGTTCGCGAAGCGTACGGAAACGATGTTGACCTAAAACTACTTTGGAAATTTGCGGGTGCAATTGATGGTATTCACTGGAAACTATTACAAGAGCCACGCAAGCAGCAATTACTAAAGAGCTGCCACTAAAGAAGTTTACCTTATATGCTTAAGATTACTGTTAATAAATAAAAACCGAGGAATGTCCTCGGTTTTTTTGTTTCTGTCTTAGCCGGATTTCTTAAAAGACTAAGTATCAAAAGGCTAAGTGCTCATAGAGAGCTTATTTGCTAGGGCTTGAGCTTTAAGTATTAGTACTTGAAGCGAGCAGTGAACATAAGTTGGTCACCGTAGAAGTCGTTAATACGAGCTTCAGCACCTAAAGAGAAAAGCTCTGTAGAGTGGAAACGCGCGTAAACAGAACCTGTCCAATCATCGTTGTCATCGATAGAAACGTAACCACCTTTACCACCAACTTCTAGTTGTGGACCAAGCCATTGGCGAACACCAATGTTGATTTCCATACCGATATCAGTAGAGCTTGAGTTCTCAGGTTGAACGATACGAGCTAGCATTTCACCTGTTAGGTCTGCCCAGTTGTTTAATGGAGCGTGGAAACCAAGACCTACAGCTGAGTCGTAATCGCTTTCAAATTCTGAATCGATACGTGCTATAGCGTGAGCGTTCGGGTGAATGGACTTACTGAACGCACCACCAAATGTTACTGGGCTAGCACCGATACGTGCTTCAAAGTAATCATAGTTAAAGTTGCTCATTACCTGTGGTTGTTCATCAACAGCTAGTGCTTGACCAGAAGCCAATAGCATAGCGGTAGTAAGTAGAATTTTGCGCATAACGACCGTAAACCTATATTAGTGTTAATTCCTTTGGTTTGAGACAAATCGGCAAACCATAAACATTGAGACAGTTTAATCTAACTCACGGAAAAGTAATCCTTTAAAATGTAAAACCTTACTCATTTAGTTAAAAAACAAGCAAATTAAGGATCAGTATGTAACGGAGATCTCATGTTTAGGGCGAATGAGAAAAATAGACGAGCGAATTATCCAAAATTTGTATACATTCGGAAGGTTTTTATATCGGATGACGCTATTCTCAGTATCCATTAACCAATCAGTGCTATTCACCAAAACTGGTGCGTTTATCCGCCATTGAAGTCAGTATGCGCTCGGTATCTAAGATGGAAGTCCAGTTTAGCAATTGCTTGTCGTTGGCAATGACATAGTCAGTCAATTGTTGAGTAATCGTGTCTCTCAGTTGGTCGCCTTGCCAAGGTTTTGAAATATAGAAATCAAGTGCTGCGTTGTTAATGGCTGTGACGGTATCTTCTAGCCCAGCTTGCCCGGTGAGCAACAGCTTACG
Organism: Vibrio sp. 10N.247.311.47; assembly: GCF_041467535.1. Taxonomy (NCBI): domain Bacteria; kingdom Pseudomonadati; phylum Pseudomonadota; class Gammaproteobacteria; order Vibrionales; family Vibrionaceae; genus Vibrio; species Vibrio sp. 10N.247.311.47. The sequence continues at coordinate 205,956 of NZ_JBFSUR010000003.1, read as the reverse complement.
CGTTGGTTTAGTAGCGTCGTGTTGGTTGAGTTCGATCAGAAAATCAATGCCGGTTTCTTCTGGCATGATGTGGTCGCATAAGATTAACGCGAGCTTAATACCATCTTGTCCCATTTCTTTGATTACTTGCTTGGCTTCATCGACCGACTCTGCACCTTCAACCAGAAAGTTCTCTTCAAATATCGCCAAGTCCTGAAGGACACTATTGAGAACTTCAGGTTCATCATCGACACATAAAATTAGGTACTTATTCATGAGGTGCTCCTTCTTGTTTGAATGGAAGCCACACTTGCATGTTTGTATGGCTGCCTACCTCTGACTCCACCAAAATAAACCCTTGATGAGCCGAAACGATTTGTTGAGAAATGGATAACCCAATCCCTAAACCAAAGTTGCCTTCTTTTTTAGTCGTGAAATTTGGGTTGAAAATGGTGTTGATGTCTTCTTTGGCAATGCCGTGGCCAGTATCGGAGATTTGCACCACAAGAAACGCGTCGTCGCCTTTTGTCTGTTGAGAAGTGGTGATGGTCACTTTTCCTCGTTCAGATAGGGCATCGAGCGCATTGGAGATAAGGTTGGTCCACACTTGTTGCAGCGAGAGCGACTGGCACAATAAAGGCGGTAAGTCGGTATCGTAATGCTTTTCGAGTTGGTGGTGTTTAAGCCTGTTTTCGAAGATCACTAAGGTATCTTCAAGCCCTTCGTGGATATCTGTGTAGTGGCGAACTTCTTCATCTTCTCTAGCATAGCTTTTTAAGCTTTTGACCATATCGGCAATACGCTTGCTGCACACTTGAATTGAGCGGATAGAGTTTCCAACATAATGGTAATGCTCTAAGTCATTGAGCAGCTCTTTGCCTGCGACAGGGGACGCCTTTAATGTGTTTAGAACCGTAGAGTCTTGGCTTAGGTTTAGTCTCACGGCTTTTTTTGCTAAAGCACGGTCATTAATCGTCGACGTAAGATGCTTTACGAGCTGTCTTTCTTGGGCTGTTGATAGTGGCTTAGCTAACTTTGAATGTGCCAGTACGTCAGTCCCTTTATTGGACTCTGGAACGGATAGGTTTGCCAATATTTGGTCGAGATGGTCTGACAGAGTTTCGATGCTTCTTAATATGGCAGCAATCGGGTTATTCAGCTCATGTGCGACTCCCGCGACTAGCTGCCCGAGCATCGCCATTTTCTCTTTCTCGATCAGTTGTTGATGTGCAGACTCTAATGATTCTAGTGTCTGCTGCAGTTTGATCTTATTGGTGATGCTGCGTTGCAAACGTCGATTAAAATGACGGAGCAATAGATTGGTAAATAAAGGCAGCAGGGTATTGTTTGAATGCATCACCTGAGCAAAGCTATCTTTATCCAGTTTGATAACGCGAGTCTGCGTTAGGGTGATCGCCGTAGAAAACGAAGGCTCGCCTGTTACAAATGACATCCCGCCAACAATGTTCCCTTTGGAGTGACGTACCACTTCCCGCTGTTGCCCAAGTTCATCTTTCTTATAAAGAGCTGCTTCACCCTCAATGATCAGCCATAAAAAGCGATTGTCTTCGCCTTCCACAGTGAGTAGATGCTCGGGGGAATAGTCACGAATGGCCTTAGTTTTGTCATCTTTTGAAAACACATCTTGTAAGGCACTGACGACACGTTCTGCAAGGGCATTATCAGAAAGCTGGTGGTAGTCGTGAATGAAACCCGATTGGAAAGAGTGAATCTTTTGCTCAATGTGCGCTCTGAGTAAGCGTTGTTGATCCAATGCATCGCTGTAAGAGAGCAGGTTTTCTGAGTCGTATTGGATAACAAAAGAGGTCAGCTCTTTTTGCGCTGATTTGAACAGAACCTGATCTTGAACCGGTTTGGTTAAACAGTGGTTGAGCCTACCTTCATTCACAGCGGTTAAAATGGATTGAATGTCTGACGAAGCGCTGACTAATATCGTTCTTGCGGTATTACTATGGGGCAGCTGTTGAAGTTCAATCAGGAATTGCACGCCATTAAATTCAGAATGATGATGAGTGATCACCAAGGCAACGGTTTGGTTGTGATCATGAATATCTTCTAATGCGTGATGTGCGTCTTCTATGTTCTCGGCAGTATAAATATCGAATACAGAAGCCAACGGAGCCAGCTCCGAACGTATTCTTTCAATGCTAACCGGATTATTGTCCAAACAGATAACAGCGTATTGATTCACAGCTCAACCTTAATAGTAGCGACGTCTTTAGCCTAGCAAGAACCGCCGAATAAGGATGAGAGCTAGCCGTTAATTTATTGAGGCAATCGAAGTATCGAGCAATAGACTGATTTAACTCAATGTTTCTTGTTTGCTACTGATGGGTTAGACTAAAAAAAATAGACACGTGTAGAAAGAGAACTCATGGAACAGTTAAGAAAAATTGGTGCTATTGGCGGAGCAATCTCACTGGCACTTTGTTGGCCGCTAGCGGTTGGGCAAATTGGACAAAATGCGATTACCGATGGCGTTGCAAAGCTTAACAATTCAAGCATTCAAGCTGAGATCGTGGAATACGATAGAGGTTACTTGTCTTCCAACGTAACCACTCGTTTAACTGTGATGGATGAAAACCTGAAAGAGCAACTTGCGATTGATGGGTTGCCGAGTGAGTTTGTCATAAATAGTGCGGTTAGCCATGGTTTGGTGAGTCTAAATGCACTGTCGACGTTTGAGAATACCGATATTCTGCCTTTAACTCTGACCACTAGTACTGAGCTAAACGGCAACACTGACTTTAACTTTGAGTTAAGCCAGTTCAATCACCAAGGTTCTGAAGAGAATGGGACTTCGGTCTCGATCACTAAATCGAATCTTTCTGGCCATGCGACTGTTTTAGGCCAAGTTGATTACGAGCTTTCAATCCCTTCAGTTCAAATTGATTTTGAAACCGGTGAAGAGGTAACGCTGTCTAATCTGAAAGGTGTGGGTTCAGGCCAACAAGCGAAAGGCTACTGGTTAGGTACTCAGAATTTTACTATCGATAGCTTCTTGGTTTCAGATTCTGCAATGCAGCCTTTCATGACCATTGAAAATTCTAAGTACGATTTTGAATCACATCTAGATGAAGCAACTAAGCGTCTGCGCAGCAACCTCAAGCTAGATATCGCAAACATCGAGACCAGTGAAGGCCAGTTGAACAACCTAAACGTCGATTTTGAAATGTCGAAGTTGGATAGCGAGTCGTTTGAGAAAATCTTTGAGATTTACCAATCTAATCCTGTGATGACGCAAGAAGACGTTGCAGAGATCATTCCATTTATCGATATCCTGTTTGCTAAAGGTTTCGACCTTTCAATGAACAACATGTCGTTAGAGTTAGGTAAGGGACAGTTCGAATCTAAGTGGTTGGTGAGCGTGCCGGAAGGGACCGAAAACATCAGCAGCAACCCTTCGATGATCATGCTTGCATTAACGGGCAACGTTCACTCTAGCTTCTCAAATGAACTTGTTGAAGAGTATCCATTCATCCGTGAAGGTATCGATGAATTGCTTGTGATGGAAATGATCAAGGAAACAGACAGTGGTTATGAAATCAGCGCTGACTTAGAAAATGGAAACCTAGTGTTCGAAAATGGACAAGAAATTCCATTAATCGCTCTACTTATGCCGGTTTTTGTTCAATAAACAGAGCAGGCGTGAATACTGATAGGGTGATTTAGCAGGTTAAGCTTAAACATTTTATACGGTACAAAACAAAAGAGGTCTTAAGACCTCTTTTGTTGTTTTTATGTTGGGTAAAACATGGTATTACTTGCATAGTTATTATTTAGCAGGAGCAATCATCCCCATGGAACTTACATTAGATAACGTATTCAACTTCAGTGCTGGCCCAGCTGCACTGCCTAAACCGGTAATGAAACAAGCGCAAGCGGACTTTATTGATTGGAATGGTTTAGGGACTTCCGTGATGGAAATCAGCCATCGCAGCAAGGAATTTATTCAAGTTGCTGACGAGTCCGAACAGGACCTACGTGATCTTCTGAACATCCCAGACAACTACAAAGTTCTTTTCTGTCAGGGGGGCGCTCGTGCTCAATTCGCTGCTGTTCCTCTAAACCTTTTAGGTGATGCGACGAAAGCGACTTACATTGATGCGGGTTACTGGGCAGAAAGTGCAGTGACTGAAGCGAGCAAATATTGCGAAATCGATGTATTCAACGCGAAGACGTCAATTGATGGTAAAGCAGCGGTTGTTCCGGCTAAAGATTGGAAAATTGACCCGGAAGCTGCGTATGTACATTTCTGTCCGAATGAAACCATCGATGGTATTGAAATCAGCGAGCTTCCTCAAACGGATAAGCCAATCGTAGCGGATATGTCATCTAACATTCTGTCTCGTAAGATTGATGTGTCTCAGTACGGTGTTATCTACGCGGGCGCGCAAAAGAATATCGGCCCTGCGGGTATCTGCATTGCAATCGTACGTGATGATCTACTCGAACTCGCAAACGACGTGTTGCCGAGTATTCTGAACTACAAAGTACTTGCTGAAAAAGACTCAATGTTCAACACACCACCAACGTACGCTTGGTACCTATCAGGCCTTGTGTTCAAGTGGCTGAAAGCTCAAGGTGGCGTTGAAGCGATGGAGTTGGTGAACAAAGAGAAAGCAGCGCTGCTTTACGATGCAATCGATAGCTCAGCTTTCTACAAAAACGATGTTCACACTGCAAACCGTTCTAGAATGAACGTGCCGTTCCAACTGGCGAAACCTGAGTTAGATGGCAAGTTCCTAGAATTGGCTGATGCTGCAGGTCTGAAATCACTGAAAGGGCATAGAGCAGTAGGTGGAATGAGAGCTTCACTTTACAACGCAATGTCTCTGGAAGGCGTTCAAGCGCTGGTTAGCTTCATGAAAGATTTCGAAGAGAAATACGCTTAATCGATGATAGGGCTTTGACTGATAAATTGCTTATTTGATTTTTATTGTGTCGAATGCACCGAACGAGATAGATGCCGCTTTTGCGGCATTTTTTTTGTCGTTAATAATAAAGGGTATGGTATGTTGATTTATTGTAAGAACAGTCATCCAGAGATATGACGGATGTATCAGAATGAGCAGACCTTTCTCTTAAAGCGAGAGTATCAACTGTTATTTAGGCACTTTTTACTATATAACGTGTCGCCCAAAGCTAGGTCTCTAATCATGAGCAGTGAGCGATAAGCCGCATCGCCCGGTTTATTGATGGGCGATTAAAATCCAACGTCTAATTTTTACCACAAGGAACCAAGTGTGAGGTTATTGAGTCTATTTGCGATGCTATTTCCGGCCGTTGCTTGTTCGTCCACACTTGAAATATGGGCTGGTATTAATTATGAAACGGCCGATTATGTAAAAGAACATATCGAAGCGATGACTGATCATCGTGTAGAAATTCGTTCGTTTGACGTCAACAGTATTCGTTCTGAACTGCTTGTTGCTGATCCTAGAGACAATACCTTTCCCGACGCCATCTGGGTTCCTTCTGACTTCTTAGGTCTAACTGAATATATCGATTTAGCGACGCTTCCTGATGCTTGGGTCGATACCCAACGCTATGAGAAAAAAGCGCTTGATGCAGTGGTCATCAACGGTGAGCTTAAGGCGTTACCGGTTGGTATTGGAAACCAAGTCGTTCTGTATTCGAGCAAGCCTCAAGCGCAAGTCGTGACATGGGAGAGCCTAATTGAACGCTCTGCTCAGTCCGATCAAGTGAGCGTGCTTTTTCCCAATCCAAACATGTACTTCTATCTAGCTTTCTATCAGCTTTTTTCTGAAGACTTATTATCGTCGAAGAATGTTAATGGTGAAGGGTTAGTTGCTATCTTTGATTTCATCGACATGTTGCAGCAGAAAAAAGTCATCGAATCATCGTGCAGCGATATTTGCGCGAGGCAGAGGTTCATCAATGGGGAAGTCGAGTTTTTGATTGACGGTGATTGGGCGTTCAGCGAACTCGATGCCGCCTTTGGTCGAGATTTGTACATCAATTCGTTGCCGACCTATCGTGGTGAAAGTATGTCTTCATTTAGTGGCGCAAAGGTTTTTGCTGTCACGGAAAAAGGCATGCAAAACCCAGATAAGAAATTGGCTTTGAAAGAAGTCGTTCAATACCTGCAATCAAACAGTTTCACCTATTTAGCTCACTCGAGTGCCATGGTTTCGCCGTTTTATGAGGTTAATCAACGCCGTGTTGAGGAAGGTAACCAGACACTTTCAAATATGTACGATGAGTTTCAAGCATCGCAAATGATGTCGAGTGACTACAAGATGGCGATCGTTTGGGAGGCATCGGCTCGGGCGTATCAGCGTTACAAGTCAGGGATGCCAAAGAGTGAACTGCATAAGTTTTACAATGATTTTGTTCAATATTACTCGGCGAATATGAGGGTAAGAGATTGAAGCTATCATTAAAATACACCATGGGCTTGGTGTTGCTGGCTTGCTCAATGCTTCCTGTTTACCTAGCGGGACAGTTGATTCTCAATAAACAAAACCAAAGTTCTTTAGAGCAAAAAGAAACCAAGCTGGACAACTCTACGACCGGTATTCGTCAAACCGTACAAGAGCAAATTAAGCTGACGGCGAGCCTAACTCAATGGTATTCGCATGACCGATCATTGATTAAAGCGGGTGGTAATATCTTTTTCTCGAGTGTTGTTTGGGACAAGATGGATAGCTTCAATGCGCTAGCGGAGAGTGTGTCCGCGACTTATATTCTGGACCAAAACTGGAAGCCCATTTATGACAGCAAAGGCAGCTTGTACCATTTTGAGCAGAGCCAGTTATTAGAAAGCTTGAAGCGTCCTCAATCGGTTTATGGGCAAGGGAAATTGTTCCACACCGAGTTTACCGAAACTGAAGTGGCGGATAATGCCGCTGCAGGTATCGCTTTTGTCGCGCCGATTTTACCTTATCGTTTGATAGAAGGTTCTACATACACGCCGCAGGGTTATCTTGTGGTTCTTATGGGGTATGACAGACTTAAGACTAAAGTGACGCCTTTCCTTTATCAAAATGAGTCGGTTGAGTTTAACTATATTGATTCAACGGATGCTCAATCTTCTGAACAAAGTGCGAACATTATCTCTATCGACAGCACATTCTTTACCGACAAATTGGTACTGAACGTCAAACATCATATTTCCGACAGTGAGCGTTTATTAGAGATGCAACAAGCTCAGGTGGTCTTTGTCAGAATATTGGTGGCGACGCTTGCCATCGCGATTGTGTTTGCTCTGTTCCTAAGCCGCTGGTTCTCAGGGCAGTTAAACCTGTTGGCTGAATCTGTTACGTCGTATTCGCATAACCAGTCACCGACTCATAGTGTGGATGAACATCGTTTTACAGAGTTCGTCACGCTGAGTCGTTTATTGGAAACCTTGTGGGGTCGCATACAATACCAAGTCCGTGAGCTTACAGAAAGTAACGATAAACTCGAAAGGTTTAATGTTCTGCTAGAGGACTTAGTTGAAGAGAAAACCAGCAAGTTAACGTATTCGCTCGCGCGTGAAGAATCCCAGAAGCATCGTCTTTTGAAGATCGTTCAGTTTGCATCATCAAGACACGCGGCTGAATATCGGTTGATTCCTCAAATGGTCGATCAAGAGTTAAAGACATTACTTGTTCAACATTCGATTCAGTTTCATTTTAACCGGACTGGCGAGGCTGACCTGATACTCTGTGACTCACAGGGGACGGCGATCGGGTATTTTTGTTCAAGTTCATTTGATGTCCTCAGTGAAGAAGATCTTCTGATTTTTGACATGTACCAAAAACAGTTAGCTGGTTGGCTAGAGCTCGAAAATATTACACGGATTAACATGCCGACTGGCTGTTTGAATCGTAAAGCTTTTAATGAAGATCTCGAATTCAGTAAACGCAGCATTAACGACAATCAAAATCAGATTTCTTTGATCATTATTGATATCAATGGCTTGAAAACGACCAATGATGTTCATGGGCATGAGATCGGGGATGAGCTGATACAGCGCTGCGTAGACGTAATCAGCCACGAATTGACACCTGCCAGTAATCTATACCGTTTGGGTGGAGATGAATTTGCGGTGCTTACCTTAACGTCTGGTGAGTCGAGTTCGCTCAATGTCGCAAAGATGACTGAGCAGTTGTACATTGCTCAGGAGCAACAGGCAATCGAGACTAAAGCGGGTATCTCTATTCCTGTCAGATTCTCGATTGGTGCAGCCTCTAGTAATTCAACAGACGTTGAGCAATTGTTCTCAGTCGCTGATGAGAATATGTATCAGCAAAAGCGTCTTTATTACCAAACGTTGTCTGTGGTTGGGAAGTAATAATGCCAATCACGCTGACAAATAGCGATCACGATTTTCGACGTCCATTAGAGCGGAACTGCTGCGGTGTGACGTTATAATATGTTTAAACGCTTATGGGAAATGCGCTTAGTCGGGCCAACCGTTGCTTAAACACAGACGATAAAAATGAAAAAGCCCACCAATGGAAAGTTGATGGGCTTTGTGTTTGTATTTAGCTTACGTAACTCAGCTAGAGCCAGAAACTCTTCAAAGGCATCTCAGCGTCAAAGTGATGAGCTATCTGTGCTTGGAGTAGCTCAGCGGTCGCAATAGCGTCAGTTAATGCATGATGCGGCGTGTAGTCGGGTAGGTGGTATCGACGACGACTCTGCCCCAGTCTCACTGAAGCTGGCTTTTTACCTTTTAGCTTATTCCACAAGCCGCCAGCCAGTTTATTTTGGATCTGAGATTCAATCTCGAGCGTGTCGAGGACTGGGAACTCAATGCCTTCACCTAATCTCACTTTCAATGCATTATCCAAAAAGTCACGTTCGATACGACGATAGTGAACCACTGGGATATGTCCCGCCATTGATTCCAAGATCTCGCCCAACACTTCGCTAAGATCTGGCGCATCAATGATGTCATTGTGAGTGATGCCATGAATCACGACAGACTCTTCTTCCAACTTCTGTTTTGGTCTCAGCGTCCAGTGTTTAGCTTGTCGCAAGTAGATACGATTGAGCGTAAATGGCACTAAACCAATGGTAATGATGCCGTCTTTGTTTGGGTTTAACCCCGTCGTTTCAAAGTCGACAGCCAAGAACATCACTTCTGAAAGTGGCGTATCAGGCGCAGGAAGAGGTTGGCTATAAAAGTGCTTTAAGCGCTCGTCTCTCGCTCGTTCTAGCTTCTGAGCAAACTTAAATGGCCAATCGACCGCAGGTGATCTGAATAGTTTGTTCATAGGCCCTACTTAAACTTGTTGCTGGCTTGATAACGGAACTTAAGGAAGTTTTGCGCATTACTTAATATTTGGAATGCATCCTTTAGGTTACGTCGTTCGAAGTCAGACAGGTTCTCTGGCTCGATGTTGTTATCAGGTTCAATGTTGTTGTCGACATCGTGTGCTTGGTGGCGAATACGAACCAGAGAGATAAACTCCATCGCATCTTTCAAATCTTGAGCTCGGCCTTTTGGCAGAATGCCAGCGTCAATAATGTCATCTAAGCGTTCGAATGAGTTCTTAGAGCGAGACGCTACCGCGAGCGAGTGAACACGAATCAAATCGGCCAGTGGCGCAGTACCACGACGCTTAAGGTTGATAGAGTTGTTGTGACGGCCATCTTTCTCCATCACGAAATCTTTGAAGAAACCGAGCGGCGGTGTGCGGTTGAGCGCGTTACGAGCAAGACACGCCAAGAAGCGGTTGTTCTTACGTGCGCGTCGAACAATAAAGCTGTTCAATTGTTCCGCCCATTTCAGACGACCATAAACGCCATCTAAGTCGAAGAAGATTGAAGCATTCAACAGTGCTTTCGGGTTTGGATCATCAATCCAATCGGCAAAGCACTCTTCCCATTGGCGACGAGTCATACGCCACGTTGGGTTAGTCGCCATGATGTCGCCAGTACAGTACACATAGCCGCACTGATCTAAGCCATCACAAATGAAGGTCGACAGCTCCTCAAAGTATTTACCGTGCTTTTTCTCGTCGTAGGTATCATCAAGAATAATTGCGTTATCTTGGTCAGTAACCAGCAGCTGTTCATCACGCCCCATTGAGCCGAGTGCGAGGAAACAGTAAGGAATAGGCGCCTTGCCCAATTTCTCTTCGCCCAGTTCGATAATTCGCTGCTTAAAGCTACGACCAATTACCGACATTGCAGTACCCACCATGTGGGCATTGGCATCTTCGTTAACCAAGCGCACAAAGCTGTCTTTCACTTGCTCGGAAAGCACCTTTAGATCTTCAATGCTTTGTTGTTGGAAGATACTACTTACCAATAGCAGTGAGTTTTGAGATTCGTAACGAACAATATCGGTCGCTTCAATAATACCAATCGGCTTCTTATCTTTAAGTACTGGCAAATGGTGCACGTTGTAGCGAAGCATGGTCATCATGGCTTCGTATACATAGGCATTGTGGTCGAGTGAGATAACCTCGGGCGTCATCACGCTGGATACTTCATCCGATGGGTCGAGACCTTCGGCGAGGACACGCGTACATAAATCTCGGTCGGTGATGATGCCAATCACGGGTGTTGAGTCATCTTCATCATCTTCAACGATATCTGGGTCGATGATCAGCAAAGAGGAAACATTATCTTGTGCCATCATGGTCGCGGCTTGCTGAATGGTGCGCGTTTTTTCGATCATTGGCGCTTCGCTGGTCAGTAGCGTTTTAACCTTGGATGTTGTTAGGTCGTTAGCGTCGTTGCTGTCTGAGTTGGCTTGGCGCAGTCGTGCGTTATCTTCTACTTCTACGAAATCGGCAAAGGAGTCGTAGTTGTCGTAGAGCTCTTGGAAGATAGGCTCAGGAATACAGTAGAGTAGGGTGTCTTCAGTCGCTTTAACTGGAAAACGCACCTTGTTGTTGGTCAGTAGGCCCATTTGACCGAACAAGTGGCCTTCATCAAGGCGGTTATAGAGTTCGCCTTTACGACGATAGACTTCGACTTCGCCACTTCGAACGATGTATAAGTCATGTATTTGATCACCAAAGTGAATGATAGGGGTATCTTGGCGGTAATAAGAAATTTCCACGCTACTGGTCACTTTCGCCAACATCTCCTCAGGGAGTTCTGTGAAAGGGGGGTATTGTGCCAGAAAGTTTTGAATCTCTAATAACTCAGCATCCATAATGATCATCCATTGGTTTGTATGATTTCATGGTACAACATTTGATAATATTTTGCCGTCACAAATCAATCTGTGAGCTAAAACCTTTTTAAAGTCTTATGGATAGACTAACCTTTCAATTAATGGAGTGACAGTTTAAGGATGATAGGAATGTCGAAGTGGAAGCTTAGTTTTGTATCTGCGGTTTTTATGTTTTCTCCAAGTTTGTGGGCGGACACTAACGCGGTGGATATTTTAGATTACGACCATATTTATGCCACGGCGCATTCGGGCAGTTTAAATGAAGATGCAGGCAGTAATAACAATGCCTCGTCTTATGGATTAGGCGTCAGTTACGCGATGACGGATGATTGGTTGCTGCTGGGAGACTACAGCGCACGCTTCATTCACCCTGATGACACCACAACTCGAATTGATACGCTGATGCCAGGTGTTGGTTACCGTTACAGCATTAAGAAAGATTTAGATATAGTGGCTTACTACCTGCTTGGTATCACGAAAGGTAAGGTTGAAGATAATGACACCAACCGAACTGAATCTTCAGACACCGAGTTCATCCAAGGGGTAAAAGCTGAGCTTAACTATGGATTTGCGAAACGTTGGATAGCTAACGGGAGTGTGCAAGTGAATCGAAGTGACCTGTTTGATGAACAGATCTATCACTTAGGTTTACGTTATCTAGTGACCAACAAGTTTGCGATTGGTGGGTCATACCAACATCGAGATGGTGAAGGTAAAATTCGTAGCGAACGTACTAACGAGCTAGGTGTGGAATTTTTCCTAGAGTATTAGCCAGTAACGAAAAGGCTACATGCCCTAATAGCTCTTATATACAAAGAGGCAGACACAAAAAAGCCAGCTTGATTGCTGGCTTTTGCATATCTATTGGTCTGCAAATAAAGGTTTCGCTTTTCGATTAAAGAACCGCAGCGATACCTTTACATAGAGGACCCATGTTTGACTTAGTCATACCAGCAACACTGATACGGCCAGAACCAACAATGTAGATTGCGAATTCGTCTTTTAGGCGAGTTACTTGCTCTTTGCTTAGGCCAGAGAAAGAGAACATGCCGTTTTGACGTTCGATGAATGTGAAGTCTGCATCAACACCTTCTGATTTCAGTGTTGTTACAAATAGCTCGCGCATCTCTTGGATACGGTCACGCATTTCTGCTACTTCTGCTTCCCATTCAGCACGTAGATCAGCATCACCAAGGATGTGAGTAACGACAGCACTGCCGTGGGCTGGTGGGTTAGAGTAGATAGAGCGGATAATGCTCTTAACTTGAGAGAATGCTGTCGTTGCTACGTCTGCTGATTCAGCAACCAGAGTGAATGCACCAACACGCTCGTTGTACAAGCCGAAGTTCTTAGAGAACGAGCTAGCAACAAGGATCTCTTTGTTGTATTGAGCAAAAATACGTAGGCCAGCAGCATCTTCTTCAACGCCTTTTGCAAAACCTTGGTAAGCAAAATCGAATAGAGGAAGCAGTTTCTTCTCAGCAACCAGTTTAGCAAGAACTTCCCACTCTTCAGTTGTTGGGTCGATACCTGTTGGGTTGTGACAGCAGCCGTGAAGAAGAACGATATCGCCTTCAGAAGCTTTCTCTAGGTCAGCAACCATGCCAGCGAAGTCTTTGTCTTTAGTTTCAGCGTTGTAGTAGCTGTATTGAGCAGTTTCGATACCCGCAGCTGCGAAAACGCCGTTGTGGTTAGCCCAAGTTGGGTTACTGATCCAGATTTTCACTTCGCCCAGTTGGCGCTTGATGAATTCACCCGCTACGCGAAGTGCACCTGTACCACCTGGAGCTTGTGCTGTTTTAGCGCGTTGAGATGCAACGATCTCTGCGTCTGAACCGAAAAGAAGTTTCTGAACCGCTAGACCGTATTCAGCTGTACCTTCAATCGTTAGGTAAGATTTGGTTTTTTCGTTTTCAAGAAGTGCAGCTTCTGCTTTCTTTACTGTTTTAAGTACTGGTGTTTGACCATCTTCATTTTTGTAGATGCCAACGCCAAGGTTGATTTTCTCTGCACGAGAGTCTTTTTTAAACTCTTCAGTAAGGCCGAGGATAGGATCGGCGGGAGCAGCTAACACTTTTTCAAACATAATCTTCATCCATGTCAATTGAGAGGGGATAGTATCTATGGGTAGTTATACCTGTATGGAATTTTTAAGACAATACGAAGTGAACAGAAAGACCAAAAAAAATCCATTTCAATCAGATTTATTGACTAAAGAGGATATTTGATAACAAAACACCCTACGGATTAACCTATAGGGTGCAAGAAGTTAGTGGATTTTGAATAGATTACGCTGGTTGAGCAATAAAGCTTTCGCGCTCGAGTTCACTCGCTACATTTTTGCCATCTTTGTAGGTCGCAGCAATTGAAACAAACGCTTGTTCGACGACCAGAAAAGCTTGGACAACTTGCGGATCAAAATGCGTCCCATTGCCCTCTAAGATGATCTGTTTAGCTTGTTCATGAGTAAAGGGTGGCTTGTAGACTCGCTTCGAGATGAGCGCATCATAAACATCAGCTAATGCCATTAAACGGCCAGATAACGGGATATCTTCACCAGACAACTGATTAGGATAACCACTGCCATTCCATTTCTCGTGGTGAGTCAGAGATATCTCCTTTGCGACTCTTAAGAAAGAGCTACTTCCCAACTGCTTTTCTGCAATAGATAACGCTTCAGCCCCAATCGCGGGGTGACCTTTCATTATCTCAAACTCTTCGTCCGTCAATTTGCCCGGCTTCAATAACACACTATCAGGAACACCTACTTTGCCCACGTCGTGCAAAGGCGCAGATTTGTAGAGCAACTCGATGTAGTTTGGTGTTAACAAGCTTGAGTGGGTTTCTGATTTGCTGAGCTCTTGTGCGAGCACCTTGACGTACTCTTGAGTTCTTAGGATATGTGCGCCCGTTTCATTGTCTCGAGATTCAGCCAATGCCGATAAGCTCACAATGGCCACGTCACGTGTGGTTTTGACTTCGTTTTGCGCGGTTTCAAGGCTATCAAGCATGGTATTGGTCATAGATGCCATTGAGCCAAGCTCGTTGTAGCCGAAAATAGGTAAGCGAACGCCTTGCTCGCCATTGGTGACTTTGTTTAATGCGTGCTCTTGGCTTAGGAGAATACGCTTAATTAGCTTGCTCCAAAGCGTCATGATGGTTATCGCGTAGCCACCCAGTACCACAGCCAAATAAATAAACTCTTTGATCACGCTGATCTTGCCGGTGCCATCCAATAAGCGGTCAGGGTTATGTTCTAACCAGAAGATGTCTTTGACAGCAATCATCGTCAACATAGTCGTCAGTGTTACCAGAAGCACGATAACCAAGCCTATCATCTGCTTGACCAGTGAACTTCTTTCACCAACCAGTTGGAAGTCGAATTGTCCAGTCGTCTCCATTTTATCCATTTGGCTGAGCTTGGCATTCAATTGAAGAATGGTTCCGGTATAGAAGCCGAATAGACTCATGCCAAACAGCACCTTCAAATTACTATCTATGGTGAATTCATAGCTTAAGTTGTAGTAGAGCGCGAAAGGCACACTTGCAGCAAAAAATAGCAGGGTATCGAGTTGCGCGAATCGGCCTTGCTTGACCAAGGTATGTTGCGCCAATGGGTAACGACGTGCGAGCCATAATAAGATAAACACAATACTGACTTGTGTGAAAATCTCTAACGTCGTTAAGCTATCGAGCATAGGGCACACCCGACTGCCATAGGTGCCAAACAGCACGCCAGCAATGACGTATAACTTAGTCGTTAGCGATTGATTGTAATTTGAAGTATCCATCGGTAAGCCTTTGTTCTCATTCTTATTAGATTTACGCATTCATTGATTCACGACTTTAGAATTGCGAATGATTAGCATAAGTGACGTGAATAAGACCGGAAATTCTATCGATAGCTTTCGTGGATTGATACAAGAAACTGGTTTGTGTTAGAGATTTGTTAGCTAGGTGGGGGTTATTGCAGCATTTTTATGAAGATACTTGAATAGCCTCGGTCGAGGTTCGAGGCTATTCAGTCTGTGTACTGGTTAGAATCGCGAGTGATTGAGTTTGCTATCTACTTTACCCCGTTACTTTTTGAGATTGATTTCAGCTTCGATTGAGCCGGTTTCAATCTCAGGGTGAGACGCTAGTTTGTCTGCAGCCCATTGGTTGATGTGTTTCAGAATAGCAGACACCGCGTGTTTTTCCGTTGGTGCTTGGTCTTGTTCGACATCGATCTTTTGCTTTGGATGTGAGCCTGTCGCATCTTCAGCAATATGGAGCCAATCTGGGTGCCAGTAATATGGCTGACCGCTCGGTGTTGTCCAACTGTGAACACCGTTTGACTCTCCTTTATAACTTAATTGGTCTGCTTCTATTTTTTTCATTGTTATCTCGCATGTTTTTGGGTTACATCAAATTATTGAGGTAGAAAGCCAACTTAGCTCCTACCTTGGGTACAAACTTAGCAAAGCTTACAAAGTTATCTGTGAACCAATTCACACTATTGTGGAAATTAGGTGCGATCATATGGATAGCAGCAATAGTTGTTGGCGTAAGTGATAAAATCACCGGCTCACAGAATTTCTCTAGGTAGTACAATTAGATGGCGCGTTATGAAGAGCTTGCAAAGGATATTCGAACTCAGATAGCCAACAATACGTGGCGATCCGGAGAGAAGATCCCTTCGGTACGCATGAGTTGTCGAAATTACAACGTCAGCAATAGTACTGTCTTACAAGCCTACCAGTTGCTAGAAAGCGAAGGGTGGATCATCGCTAAACCTCAGTCGGGCTACTTTGTAGCGCCAAGGCTGGACGGCGTTGACTACGCACAGCCACTCGTTAGTGAAAAGAAAGCCATTAATGACCGCTTATTTGATTTCTTGAAGTCGAGTTCAGCCGAAGGTGTGATTCCTTTCGGCTCTGCATTCCCAGATCCCGACCTTTTCCCGTTACCTACCTTGACTCGAAACCTTGCCAGCGCGGGTAGGAAGATGACTGGCGCGAGTGTGATAAATAATTTACCACCGGGCAGTGAGTCCTTGAGAAGGCAAATCGCACAGCGTTATCTGCAGCAAGGGATCACGGTTAATCATCAAGACATCGTGATTACGTCGGGTGCTATGGAGGCGCTCAACTTGAGCCTGCAAACGGTCACCAAGTCGGGTGATAACGTCGTGATTGAGTCTCCCGCATTCTATGGTGCTCTGCAGGCTGTCGAGAGGCTCGGGCTTAACCCGATCGAAGTGGACGTTTGCCCAATCAATGGGTTGAATATAGAGCAGTTTGAAAACGCGCTACAAAACCAAGATGTTAAAGCGTGTTGGCTGATGACGACTTTTCAAAACCCAACGGGAACCAGTTTGTCGGAACAGGCAAAGCGCCGTGTGGTAGAGATTGCAGAACAGCATGGAACCTACATTATTGAAGATGACGTGTATGGCGATCTTTATTACGAAGGGCATAAGCCGAAGCCACTAAAGGCCTTCGATAAGACCGATTCCGTCTTGCTTTGTGGGTCGTATTCAAAAAGTTTGTGTCCTGGTTATCGAGTAGGGTGGGTTGTGAACACGCGTTTTAACGACGCGATTCAAAAGTTACATCTTCTTTCTACGTTATCGAGTAGCGCTCCTGTTCAACTTGGTGTCGCTCATTTCTTAACGCATGAAAGCTACGACAATCACCTTCGTAAACTGCGTAAAAACCTTGTCGTCAGGAAAGAGCGATTTATCGATGTCATTAAGCAGTACTTTCCGCATTCAATAGAGATTGAAGAGCCGGCTGGTGGTTACTTGATATGGATTCGCTTTTCTGAAAAATTCGACAGCCAACAGTTTCATCAACTGGCTATCGAACAAGGTATTAGCGTTGCATCTGGCGATCTGTTTAGTGAGCATGGCAGAGTGGATAACGCGATACGATTGAACTTCTCTTATGAACTGACAGAAGAGAAAGAACAGGCGCTCATCTGGCTTGGCAAACTGGCACATCAACTTACGCACTCGTAAAACCTTAAGTCCCTCATAAAAAAGACAATCATTCCAACTGTACGGGTTGTTTGTGGGGTAACTGTACGCCTAATTGACCAAAGAGTTGTGATTCAATAACGGTAGACCAAATATTGGAGATACCGTTATGTTGAAAATGACTATGGGAAATGAAGTTAAGCTGATTATTGTCGCTATTGTGTGTGCGCTTCTGCTTATTCTCGGCCACGTACTGCTGGCAAAAGCATTCGCTGATATGGCGTGGGCGGAATACACCACTGCCGCGATCCCATTCGTTATGATGGCAATTTGCGGTCTTGCAATAAAATACGCTATCGACCAAGATGTGGATTAGCTTTTGAAATAATGAGTCTCAGATAGTGGCACGCAGAAGCATCTGGACTCGTTTTATTCCGAACATAAAAAAACCTCCGCAAGTGCGGAGGTTTTTGTTTGTTCTTAACTTTTAATATCGAATAGGTTTCGAATTAGAAGTTTGCAGAGCGTGGTGTACGTGGGAATGGAATCACGTCACGAACGTTACCCATACCTGTTACGTAAGATACTAGACGCTCGAAACCAAGACCGAAACCAGCGTGTGGCACTGTACCGTATTTACGTAGGTCGCGGTACCAGCTCATGTGCTCAGGGTCGATACCCATAGCAATCATACGCTCGTCTAGAATGTCTAGACGCTCTTCACGTTGTGCACCACCGATGATTTCACCGATGCCTGGTGCAAGTACGTCCATTGCTGCAACTGTTTTGCCGTCGTCGTTTAAGCGCATGTAGAAAGCTTTGATGTCTTTCGGGTAGTTCTTAACGATAACAGGTGCTTTGAAGTGCTCTTCAGCTAGGTAACGCTCATGCTCAGAAGACATGTCGATGCCCCACTCAACGTCAAACTCAAATTTCTTACCAGAGTCTAGTAGGATTTGGATTGCGTCAGTGTAGTCAACTTGTGCGAAGTCAGCGTCAACGAATTGCTCTAGACGAGTAATTGCTTGCTTGTCGATGCGAGAAGCGAAGAATTCAAGGTCGTCGCGGCGCTCTTCAAGAACAGCAGCGAAAACGTACTTAAGCATGTCTTCAGCCAGTTTCGCTACATCGTTAAGGTCTGCAAACGCAACTTCAGGCTCAACCATCCAGAACTCAGCTAGGTGGCGGCTTGTGTTTGAGTTTTCAGCACGGAACGTAGGACCGAACGTGTAAACCTTGCTTAGTGCACAAGCATAAGCTTCAGCATTAAGTTGGCCAGATACTGTTAGGAACGTCTCTTTACCGAAAAAATCTTCGTTGAAGTCTACGTCGCCTTTTTCAGTGCGTGGTAGGTTTTCCATGTCTAGCGTAGAAACACGGAACATTTCACCAGCGCCTTCTGCATCAGATGCAGTAATAAGCGGAGCAGAAGTCCAGAAGAAACCTTGCTCGTGGTAGAAACGGTGAATCGCTTGAGATAGACAGTTACGTACACGTGCTACTGCGCCAATCACGTTTGTACGTGGACGTAGGTGAGCAACTTCACGAAGGTACTCGATAGAGTGACGCGTCTTAGCCATTGGGTAAGTGTCAGCGTCTTCAACCCAGCCTACAACTTTAACGTCAGTTGCTGCTAGTTCGAAGTCTTGACCTTTCGCAGGAGACTCAACAATCTTACCCGTTACTTCAACAGAGCAGCCAGTTGTTAGCTTTAATACTTCGTTTTCGTAATTATTAAGATTATTAGGAACCACGGCCTGAATCGGGTCGAAACAAGAGCCGTCATAAATGGCAAGGAAAGAGATTCCAGCTTTGGAATCACGACGTGAACGGATCCAGCCGCGAACAGTTACTTCACTGTCTACCGCTAGCTTGCCGCCAAGTACGTCTGTTACAGGCGCGTAAGTCATGTTGATTTCATTCTCCATTGAGGGACAAATTCAACTCAAAGTCTCTGGCATTGCTGCAAATAAATATACATTTGCACAATAATTAGCCGAAACATTAAGTTGTATAAACTTTTTAAATCGATTGAACATATTACCTGTCATACCGACAGCTTCAACCTTTATTCTTGCTTGGAGAAAGAAATATTGTGTCTACTGACGATAAATAGGTTTGAGGGTGTGTTTTTTGTTCGATCTTAGCGTCAGCCTTACCTTTCACCCTATGTGAGCTGCTGAACGAGCATGGCGTAATCGAAACCTTTGTTTTCAATAATGGCAGTGTGATTGTGTTGAGACTCACTCTATATTGGCGCGGATTCAGTCATTTTGGACTTGATCACCTTCTTAATTTCCCACTAAAGTACAAGAGGAGTTTAATATCTACGTGTTAATTACGCCGCCTTAACCCCTGCATTCTCTCTACACCCGCACTTTTCGAGCGCTCGCTCATTCAAGAAAAACAGTCGATCAAATTATGTCTCAACAAGGCAGGACTGGCTGTACAAGTAAAAGAGAATTACATGCTTAATTATTTAAAAAAACACTGGTTATCAAACGTTAAAGGAGATTCATTATCTGGGATTGTGGTTGCACTCGCATTGATCCCTGAAGCCATCGCATTTTCAATTATTGCAGGCGTTGACCCTAAAGTAGGGCTCTATGCCTCGTTCTGTATTTGTGTCGTCACTGCTTTGGTTGGCAGTCGTCCGGGAATGATTTCCGGTGCAACAGGCGCTATGGCGCTACTAATGGTCACTTTAGTGAGAGAGCACGGACTAGAATATCTACTCGCCGCTTCATTTCTAGCTGGCGTCATTCAGATCGCAGCTGGTTATCTCAAGCTTGGTAACCTGATGAATTTCGTTTCCAAATCGGTGATTACTGGATTTGTTAACGCGCTCGCCATTCTAATTTTCATGGCCCAACTTCCTGAATTAATCAACGTCCCTTCAAGCGTTTACGTGTTAGTCGCTTTGGGTTTGGCGATCATTTATCTGCTTCCTTATTTCCCCAAGTTTGGTCGCGCAATACCTTCTCCACTGGTCGCGATTGTTACCCTGACAATCATTAGTTTGCTCTTCGGCTTAGATGTGAGAACGATTGGCGATATGGGCAAGCTTCCCGATTCACTGCCTGTGTTCTTGATTCCTAATATTCCATTCACGTTTGAGACGCTTGCAACCATCCTGCCATATTCGATTGCTCTGTCTCTGGTTGGCTTGTTGGAATCCTTGATGACAGCGACCATAGTCGATGACCTGACTGATACTGAAAGCAATAAAAACAATGAGTGTAAAGGGCAGGGCGTTGCGAACATCGTGGCTTCCCTTTTTGGTGGAATGGCGGGCTGCGCAATGATCGGTCAGTCGATCATTAACATCAAATCAGGTGGCTTAACCCGATTGTCCAGCATGATCGCTGGGGTTGTTTTGTTGCTAATGGTGGTGTTTGTTTCTGATTGGTTGAAGCTTATACCGATGGCGGCTTTAGTGTCTGTGATGATCATGGTTTCTATCGGCACATTCTCATGGCGTTCCATTGTTGAGCTTAAAGATCACACACTGCCAACCAATGTAACCATGCTAGCAACCGTGGCGGTGGTGGTGTTTACTCATAATTTAGCAATAGGTGTTGCGGTTGGCGTGGTGCTGTCGGCTCTGTTTTATGCACATGCCAGCAAATCCATGGTGTTTATATCCGATGAAGTCGTGACAAACGAAATGCACACCATTCACCGAGTAAAAGGCCATGTCTTCTTTGCTTCGTCAGATGCGTTTGTCGACTTATTTGATTATGACAACGCGACCTCTTTAGTGACCATCGATATATCGGATGCGTCATTCTTAGATAATACCTCGGTCGAGGCGCTTGATAAGGTTGTGTTCAACTTCCGTAAAAAAGGGGCTTACGTTGAAGTGTCAGGAATGGATAGCGTGAGTGCGAACCTGATAGTCAAACACGCGATGTATCACAAGCATAAAGACTTAACCGCGGTTTCCATTACGCACTAATCTTGTTTTACGGTTCTTTTAAAGCCTGAAAGCCTGAATTAGACGTTGCTATGAAGATAAAGCGCTCATTGTTGAGCGCTTTTTTGTTGGCGATCTACGACTTCTTCTTTGTACTCGACAAAGTAAACTGATTAATCAGCGATTCAAGATGATCAGATAGCTCTTCTAAGTCATTGCTGATGTTGCGAGTTTCAGCCGCGGATTGCGATGTGTTGTTGGCGTGAGAGGTGATGGTTTCAACCTTTTGTTGAACATCTTGAGTCGCTTGTGTGGTGGATTGCGTTTGCTGCTGAATATTCTGTGCGTGAGCCAGCACCTGTTTCATCTCTTCGACCACACCATTCATTTCAATTGAAAGTGCGTCGATATCGGTTGAGCTTTGATGGGCTTGTTCGCAAACGCGATCGGCAGAAGTCAGCGACTCTTCGCTGCCTTGCTGGAACTGATGAATGATTGACTCAATACTGCCTGTTGCTTCAGCGGTTCGTGATGCAAGATGGCGAACTTCATCAGCCACCACCGCAAACCCACGACCTTGTTCTCCCGCACGTGCCGCTTCAATTGCTGCATTCAAGGCCAGAAGATTGGTTTGGTCAGCAATGCCACGAATCACACTCAATATTGAAGAGACCTCTCCGGTTTGCTCATTGAGTGTCAGTATTTTGTGTTTCACTTCTTCTATGCTGCTAACGAGGTTTTTTATCTCACTGCTTGCGTCGTGTGCTTGGTTGGCACTCTTACATGCCACATCTGCGGTGTGATTAATAAGCTCTGAAGCCGTTAAAGTCGCTTGTTCTACATTGACTTGCTGTGCCTGTATTCCTTCGACATTATGTTGCACTTCGGCGGTTTCGCTTTGCTGGTCACTGGCGGCTTGCTCGGTAATTTGCGCGACACTAGTCAGTTGGTTGGCAGACGCATTCAGTTTGTGCGAGGTGTTTTGTACCTTTTCTAAGCTGTCGGATACGGTTCCCATGAACGAGTTGATGGAGTTAGCCAGCGTGCCAATCTCATCCTTGCTTTGTTCCGGCAGGCGAGTGGATAGGTTTTTATCGTTGCTGACTTGGGTCATAAAGCGAGAAGTCTGTTGCAGCGGGCGCACGATAATCTTACGAATTAATCCCATCGTAAGGACAAATCCGGCAAACGAGATCACTGCCATAATGCCAATAGCAGCCATGGTTTGAGTGTTAATCAGCGAGTTAACATGGTTAAGGTTATATTCGAGACGAATCGCACCCAAGACTTCACCTTCTGGTGCCATATGACAGGCGACACAATTGGTTCCTCGGTAATCTTCACTCGACTTCATTGGCAGAGCAATAACCAAGCCTTTGCCCCAATCAGCAGAAAAAGGTTCGATAACGGTTTCGCCCGCTAGCGCTCGTTTATCAATATCGTCAACCGGTGTTTGGTTGTCATTACCTGGGCCATATAACTTGCTGACAGCGTCGGCGCGTAAAACACGAACGTCTTCAATGCCTTCTTGAGCCAGTGCTTTCTGACGAAGGGTCTCTTTTTGTGCCATGGTGCCGGTGAGCATCATCATATTGAGGCTATCGAAGTAGTTACTTGCTTTGTCGTGAAGCTGCTCACTTAACACTGAGTTTACAAGTTGCTTTTGTTGCGAATATTGGAAATAGGTCGATATTGCCAGCAAAAAGGTGAACACGATGGCGAGGGCCACTAGGATTTTAAAGGTGATTGTTGAGCGCATAAGGTGTTTGTTTTTATTAATTATAATGACGCAAATACTGTACTAGTAAGAATTCCTACCACCTATGGGGTATAACGAATTGTGTGACCACACTCCGGTTGTGGTTATGTTTCTGTGATGTAGCGAGTTTGTGTTGTGTCTGATGTTGAAATGGAACGCGCTTCAAGCTCCTCGCTGTTCTTAAAACAGACTGTTGTTTTGGGAAAATTGAAGTGCAGCATCGAGTTTTGATTGTGCTGATAATTAGAAAAGCCTAGGTTGTTAATTAGCTCGATGTATTTGTCCGCTTGTCTTTTATCAATAAAGACTATTGTTTTAGACGACTTAGTGGTCAATTTATATCCAAGTGGTTGTTTTGTTCAATTTAATAGCAAAAATTGTGGTTATAGCGTTGTGTTTCGAGGCTCATTCGATAAGATGAAAAGACCTCTATGATAGAGGTAGGGCAGCAACGGATACGCTGCTTCAAATACTATGGAATGTGACTTATTGGACACATACATGAAATTCAAGATTACATCACCGATTATTGAACCTACGGAAGGTTCACCACATCAGTTAATGCTTACTCACGCTTCTCGTTTTACCTCTTTTAAGACAAGCTCCCCTTTGAACGCCCTGTTCGACAACGTCTCTGCACGCTTCTTTACCGCTTATCGCTCCTATTGTTATTCGTTTTATAACTTTATTTCTATCTGAACTCCTTTGTCATCCGCTCGATGAACGAAGACTCACATCTATAAAAACTAAACAAATAAGTTAAAAACAATGAATATTAAAATGATGGGTAGCTCCCTAATTATCGCTGGTACCGCTCTCGGTGCTGGTATGCTTGCGATCCCAATGGTATTAGCTCAATTCGGATTGCTTTACGGCACACTGCTTATGGTACTGATCTGTTTCGGTACGACTTACGCAGCATTACTACTTCTAGAAGCGACCATCAAAGCGGGTGGCGGTCTAGGATTAAACTCTATTGCCCGAAAAACCTTGGGTAAACAAGGTCAGTTGCTTACCAACGGCTTGCTATACGCGTTGTTGATTTGCCTATTAATGGCTTACATTCTGGGCGCAGGTGACTTGCTGAGTAAGTTACTGTCTAACTTTGGCGTCGAAATTACCGCGACTACCAGCCAAACCGTGTTTACCTTGCTTGCTGGCGCAGTAGTCGCAAGTGGTACTGGTGTGATTGATAAGCTCAATCGAGCATTGTTCTTCGTGATGCTTGCTAGTTTGTTTGCAACCATGGCCTTCTTAGCGCCGAGCATGACTCAAGAAAACTTGATGCAGGTAACCAGCCATGACCACGTTGACCTAATCAAAACCAGTGCCATCCTGTTTACGAGCTTTGGCTTTATGGTGGTGATTCCAACCTTGGTTTCTTACAACCACGAAGCGACAGACAAACAGCTGCGTAACATGGTGATCATCGGTTCTCTGATCCCATTAGTGTGTTACTTGTGTTGGTTGTTTGCGGTAGTGGGCAACTTGAGTGAAGAGCAATTCAGAAGCTTTGAGAACGTATCAGATTTGATGGCGGCGTTTGAGGCTCAGTCTCCTTGGGTGGGTAACGTTCTGTCTACCTTCACGGGCTTGGCGTTGTTGACCTCTTTCTTTGGTGTGGCGATGGCGTTGTTCAACCAGAACAAAGACATGTTCAACCAAAATACAGCGGTAACGTACTGCATTAGCTTTATCTTGCCGTTGGCTGGTTCATTGCTTGCGGCAGACAAGTTCCTACAAGTACTGAATTACGCAGGTATCATCTTGGTGTTCCTAGCGGTGTTTGTTCCTCTGGTTATGGTCCACAAACAGCGTTTCATGAAAGTTGCTGATGACCGATACCGAGCAGAAGGTGGCAGCGCAATGATGTTGTTCTCACTGCTGTTTGGTTGTTTCCTGCTTATCTCGCAAGTGATTTAACAAAACAATTTGGTCGGTTGAATCAATCAGTCACCAAGCTTTAGCTCCAAAAGCTTCAGATACAAAAAAGGAACGCCGCGGCGTTCCTTTTTTATTATCGGTTTATTAATTCAGAATGATTAACAAACAACCTTAACAGCCAAACCACCTTGAGATGTCTCACGGTATTTAGCGTTCATGTCTTTACCTGTTTCTAGCATTGTTTCGATAACTTTATCTAGAGAAACAGTAGGAGCAGAAGAGCGACGAAGCGCCATACGAGTCGAGTTGATTGCTTTAACTGCAGCAATACCGTTACGCTCGATACATGGTACTTGTACTTGGCCAGCAACTGGGTCACATGTTAGACCTAGGTTGTGCTCCATGCCGATTTCTGCAGCCATACATACTTGCTCAGGGCTACCACCCATAAGCTCAGCAAGACCAGCAGCAGCCATAGAGCATGCCACACCAACTTCACCCTGACAGCCAACTTCAGCACCAGAGATTGAAGCGTTACGCTTGTAAAGACCACCGATCGCGCCAGAAGCTGCGAAGTAACGGATGTAATCTTTCTCTGTCACTGTTTGGATGAACTTATCGTAGTAAGCCAATACAGCAGGGATGATGCCACATGCGCCGTTTGTTGGTGCCGTTACTACACGGCCGCCAGCTGCATTTTCTTCGTTTACTGCGAAAGCAAACATGTTTACCCAGTCAACAACCGACATTGGATCATTGGTTGTTTTTTCTGAAGTCATTAGCTGTTGGCGAAGTGCTGCTGCACGGCGAGGAACACGTAGTGGACCAGGCAGGATACCTTCAGTATTCATACCGCGATCCATACACTCACGCATAGTTTTCCAGATGTTAGCGAAGTAAGTGCGAGACTCTTCGTCTGAGTGGAACGCTGCTTGGTTTTTCATAACCAGTGTACTGATAGAAAGACCGCTTTCTTTGCACTGATTAACCAGCTCTTCAGCTGTTGTGAATTCGTAAGGTGCTTTGATTGGGTTTTCTTCTTCTTTGCCGAAGTTCTCTTCGTCAACGATGAAACCGCCACCAATTGAGTAGTACGTTTTTGAGTATGCAACTTCGTCACCAACCCATGCATGAATGCTCATGCCGTTCTCGTGTAGAGAAAGGTTGCTAGTGTGGAAGTTCATACCGCCATCGCGTGGGAACGATACTGTATGACAGTGCATGCCAACAGGAAGGCGCTCAGTTTCTTCTACGCGAGCAATGAAGCCAGCAATAGAATCGATATCAACACGCTCAGGAGTATTGCCAGCAAGACCCATGATGATTGCGATATCTGTGTGGTGACCTTTCCCTGTCAGTGATAGTGATCCATATACGTCCACGGTGATTTTAGTGATGTCGCGCAATTTTCCCATTGAACGTAGGTCATCAATAAATTCTTTACCCGCTTTCATTGGTCCAACTGTGTGTGAGCTCGATGGACCAACACCGATTTTATAGATATCAAATACACTAATCATAGCGATTACCTCAAAAAGAGAGCCTCCCAAGGGGAGTAGGGAGGCTCATTTATTATCATTATATTTTTTGTCTAATCTCGTGATATAAGATGGATGCCATCTTATAAAAAGGGCTTGAGATTAAAGAGCGCCGTAGATTACAGAACTAATAGCCGCTAGACCACATAAAGCTGTAAAGATTTGTACAGGTGCTGAAGTTTTGTACTTAGCCATTGCTGGTACTTTTTGCATCGCGAATACAGGCATTAGGAACAGGATAGCTGCAATCATTGGAGCACCCATTGTTTCAATCATACCTAGGATACTTGGGTTAACTACCGCAACAATCCAAGTAGTAACAACGATGAACGCTAGAGATGCTTTTTCGATAGTGCTTACTGAAGAACCAGAGCGAGACTTGATTAGACCAACAAGACCTTCGTGAGCACCTAGGAAGTGACCGAAGTAGCTAGAAGTAATCGCTGCGAACGCTACTAGAGGACCCATGTAAGAGATAAGTGGAGACTCATGTACGTTTGCTAGGTAAGAAAGAACAGAGATGTTCTGTGCTTGTGCTGTTGCTAGTTGCTCTGGAGATAGAGAAAGAACTACAGAGAATACGAAGAACATTACAAAACCCATCAGCATCATTGCTGCGCCGCCAGTGATCGCGTCAGTTTTCTTAACTGCGTCATCACCGTATACACGACGTTGCTCTTTAGAGAACTGTGAAATGATTGGGCTGTGGTTGAAAGAGAACACGATGATTGGAATAGCAAGCCAGATAATAGAAGGCATTGTTGACCATTCTGGGCTTACGTCCATCATTGAAGTGTTCCAATCAGGAACTAGGTAAAAAGATAGCGCTAGTAGGATGAATACTAGTGGGTAAACCATTGCTGAAGTTGCTTTAAGCATCAGCTCTTTACCGAATACAACACCTGCTGTCATAGCAAGGATAAGTGCACCAGAAAGAAGAGGACGTGGAATAGATTCCATACCCATTTGGTTTACTAGGAAAGAATCAACTGTGTTTGTGATACCAACACCGTAGATAAGAACGATCGGGTAGATAGCGAAGAAGTAAGCAAAAGTAATAATGTTTGCGCCAGTCTTACCGAAGTGCTCTTCAACTGTGTCTGTAATATCAGCTTCAGGGTTTTTAGCAGACAGTACGAAACGAGCTAGAGATTTGTGTGCGAACCAAGTCATTGGTGCCGCAATTAGAGCTAGGATAACTAATGGCCAAAAACCACCCGCACCAGCTTTGATTGGAAGGAATAGTACGCCAGCACCAACTGCTGTACCGAATAGTGATAAACACCAGGTAAAATCTTTATAGTTAAACTTGCTTGAATCTTTAACGGCATTTGCCGAAGAAGTTGTTGTGTTCATGTTAAATTACTCATTTTTTGGGAACAGGAAATAAGTCGGGGCTAATTCTGCAGAATTTTCTTCTGCAAAAAATAGATCTAAATCATGTAATGAAACGGCGTGTCACATGATATGCGAAAAACGGATTTTTGATCACGAAAATAGCGTGCCACAGGTGATTTATGTTTATGCTTGGTATTACTTTTATTTATGCGAAAGGCGGGGTTGTATAGATTTATACCAGGGAAACGTTTGCGTAAAATTGCATTAATAAATCTGTTCCATAGAAAGTCTGGATTTTGTTAACAGAGATTAAACAAAACGTAGTTTCTATGTAATTCGTTGCACTACATGTTGCTGCAGTGATTGGATGATTTGCGCCGTAACGCCCCAAATTAGGTGCTCTTGGAAGGGCATCGCAAAAACACGATGCTTGATTTGTTTAAAGTTAACAGTGTGGCTGTGTAACTTGGCTTGGTCTAAAACATAGGTAGCGGGCACCTCAAAAATTGAGGCAACTTCGTTCTCATCAATGATGGCTTCATAGTCAGGATCGACCATGGCAACAATCGGCGTCACAGAAAATTTACTAATAGTACTCAATGTAGGTAATTGCCCAACAATTTTAACTTGATCCGATCGAATTCCCACCTCCTCATGGAGCTCTCTGAGTGCAGTGAATTGCATAGAAGGGTCAGAAAGTTCGTGTTTACCACCAGGAAAGCTGACTTGGCCGGGGTGATGCTTTAAATGAGCCGCTCTTTTAGTAAAAATGACATGTAAACCATCTTCTCTTTCAACTAAACCTACCACCACTGCCGCTTTACGTAATTGCTCGCCACTGATGTGCGAAACACGCTCTACTGACTCTGGGTGATAGCCAACGGTAGGGTTAAGTTGGAATTGCTGAAGGAAGTTTTCTTTATTCATATCAAGCCAATATATTGATTATTATGATTTTAATTATAGACATAACCGTGGGTTGATTACCAATATTGAGTTTTTCTTCATTCACTTTCCCTCTTTTAGTTATTAATTGGGCGTCATGAGGGGCTGTTTACCGATGAATCTCCTCAAAATGACGATTTTTGCTATATTCAATATGTGCATACAGGCGAGTAAGCGTTATCGATGTCATAAAATTGGGTGACGAAACGTAGATTTTTTGTTTAAGAATTTGATAACAATAACTTAGTGGACCATTCTAAAAAGAAATAGAAGAAAAGGTATGAGATGAAAGGAATCATATTCACCGAATTTTTAGAGCTTGTTGAAGACAAGTTTGGGCTAGAGCTTTTGGAAGAAGTTCTAGAAATGTCAGAAGATGAAGGAATCTATACGTCGGTCGGCAGTTACGACCACAAAGACCTTGTCAGGTTGATTATCAACTTGAGTAAGAAAACCGATATTGATGCGGCAAGCTTGCAACGCGTGTTTGGGCAGTCTGTATTTAAGAACTTACTGGCCTCATTACCGAATAAAGCGAGCCTTGCTCACAGCAATACCACCTTTCAATTTATTCAGCACGTAGAGCGTTACATTCATGTTGAAGTGAAGAAGCTCTATCCAGATGCTGAGCCACCTGAATTCAGTTTTATCACCACGAACGAAGCACAACTTGTTTTTGACTACAAAAGCGCAAGGTGTATGTCTCATGTTTGCTTAGGGCTTATTGAAGGATGTGCTGAATACCACGGTGAATCTATCGCGGTGGAGATGACGCCACAAAATGATGACCAAAGCGTGGTTAGGTTTAATCTCAAAGTAGAAAAGTAATATGGATCTGGCATCTGCCCTAGAGAAGAAGCTTAAGCGTCAAATCGCGGCAAGGAAAGCGGCTGAAGGATTGTTGGAACAGAAGAGCCTCGAACTGTTCGAGGCTAACCAACAGCTTGAGCTTGCTTTGCGTCAGTTAGAAAAGCGCTCCAACGCGAATATACGCCGCATTGAATTCCAAGAACAAATCGACAACCTGTTGATTGATTTTGGGCGCGCGTTTCTAAGAAATGATCTCGATGATGTCATGCTATCTGAACTAACGACCAACGTGACTAACAGTTACTTAATCGAAGCCAGTCGTTTGATTCTACCTCCCAAGCTCATCCCTCAGTTACAGACCTATGATTATGGCGATGAGACTGTCGAGGTGTTAGAGCAAGACATTCAAGAACCTCATTGGCAAGACAACCTACTGACCGTGCCCTTAGAGGTTGAAAAAGTCATAGTTGGTGCGTTAATCGTCAGAGTCAGGTTGTTAGACCAAGACTACGAGTTTATCCAAAGCCAACTGTTGTTGGTCACGGACCTTATCTGCAGTGCCTTAACCCATCAACTAGCAATCAACCGAAATATTGAATCACGTAAACGAGCGGAAGAGTCCGAAAGGGCAACGCGTGACTTTGTGGCCATGATTAATCATGAGTTAAGAACTCCACTTAATGGCTTACTAGGCAGTGCCGAGTTGATCAGTGATACCGAACTGAATAGCTCTCAGCGTGAGATAGTGAACAACCTGAGCCAATCTGGAGAGTTTCTCCGAACCATCATTAATGATCTATTGGATTACAGCAAAATTAACGCAGGGATGTTAGAGCTTATTCCAAAGAAATTTGCCCTACGTGATTTGAGAAACACGATTGAAAGCATCTTCGTCAATCGAGCAATTGAGAAGCAGCTCGAATTCAATATCAGTGTTACGTCAAACGTTCCCTCCCATTTCCAAGGCGATTTAGAGCGCATCACACAACTGTTTGTGAACTTAATAGGTAATGCGATTAAATTTACAGAAGAAGGGCATGTGAATGTTGATATTGAGTGGGACAAAAACCAATTTGTTTTCTCTGTAGAAGATACCGGAGTCGGAATCGCTGAATCGGCGCATAAGACGCTGTTTGAACCTTTTACGCAGGCAGATAACTCAAGTAGTCGGAACTATGAGGGTACAGGACTTGGGTTAGCGATTTGTCGCAAACTGGTGGCTCTGATGAATGGTGATATTGGGGTGACCAGTGTCGTTGGTTCAGGCACGACGTTTACCATCTCGATTCCTCTTCAAGTTGTCGATGTTCCGGCAGAGAGTGATAGTGTCGCCAAGGGCTTTGAGTATGAGGCGGAATTGTCACTACTTAAAGTGCTGGTGGTTGATGATATTAAGATGAACCAGATCATCATCCAACAGATGCTTCGTAAACATGAGATTGAACCAGCTATCGCAAGCAATGGTGTCGAAGGGTTTGAGCTCGCGTCAGACAACGAATACGACATTGTATTCATGGATTGCAGAATGCCTGTTATGGACGGGTTTGAAGCAACAGAGAAGCTAAGAGAGAAGGGTTACGTTAAATCTATTGTGGCACTGACCGCCGGAACGACATTGGAAGA
Source organism: Vibrio sp. 10N.247.311.47 (assembly GCF_041467535.1). Classification (NCBI taxonomy): domain Bacteria; kingdom Pseudomonadati; phylum Pseudomonadota; class Gammaproteobacteria; order Vibrionales; family Vibrionaceae; genus Vibrio; species Vibrio sp. 10N.247.311.47. Next base: position 175,035 of record NZ_JBFSUR010000003.1, on the reverse strand, counting down.
ACGCGAACGTTGTATTCAGTGTGGAATGGATGACATTTTGAGTAAGCCTTACACCGCCAACGATCTGAAAGAGATGCTCAAGAAGTGGGGTGTCTCAGCGGTGAAGGTCGCTTAAACACGCGAATAAAGCGTTGTGAGTTATGTACTCTAACTTACAGACTAAAAAACCGAAGTGATCTTACGATCCTTCGGTTTCTTTTTATATCGAACTTTTGCTAGCCGTTAAGCTACGGAACTCGTCATTAAGTCGCGGAACTCGCAGTTAATGACACTAGGTTTAGCAATCTTCAAGTACCGGTAGAATTCGACTCAGCTTATCCAGTGTTTCTTGGTATTCAGAAGCACAATCACTATCAAATACCACACCACCGCCAGCCCAAGCATAAAGCGTGTTGTTCTCGGCGACTAATGTACGAATGGTAATACTGGTATCCATTCTGCCATTTCGGCTGATGTAGCCAATACTGCCGCAGTACGCTGAACGTCGATGCGGTTCTAACTCTTCAATGATCTGCATCGCGCGAACTTTTGGTGCGCCAGTAATCGAGCCTCCAGGGAAACAGGCTCTCAGAAGGTCAGTTGCAGAGTATTGGTCATCAAGGTCCGCTCGTATCGTGCTCACTAAGTGGTGCACGGCAGGGAAGCTTTCAATATCGAAGAGCTTTGGTACATGCACTGTGCCCGGTTTTGCTACTCGGCCAATGTCATTACGAAGTAGGTCGACGATCATCAAGTTTTCCGCCTGATCTTTATCGGCGCTTGCTAGGTCTTGCGCGTTGGCATTATCAATCATCGGGTCCTCAGAACGAGGTCGTGTGCCTTTGATTGGCTTGGTTTCAATGACGTTGTCTTTGAGTTCTAAGAAACGCTCTGGCGAAACACTGATGATTGCGCAGTCGGCCAAACGGATAAAACCCGAAAAGGGCGCTGAGTTGTACTGTTCTAACTTGTCATAAGCCAGCCATTCACTACCTTGGTATTGGGCATTGAAGCGCTGAGCTAAGTTAATCTGATAGCAGTCCCCGGATAACAGGTACTCTTGAACACTATCGAACTTAGTGGCGTAGCTCTCTTCGCTCATATTGGATTGCCACGGTGTGGTTAACCCAAAGGGCGCATGTGATAGGTGTGATTGAGCCATCTGCTGCATTAGCCAATCATGATGTTCATCGATATTGCTACCGACAATACACGCCGTTTTCAATTGGTGGTCAACGATAACAGCCCATTCATACAAGCCAACTGCCATGTCAGGTGCTTCAATATCACGCTTTGCGAGTGATGGAAGTGTCTCGACTCTGCGCCCTAAATCATAGCTAAAATAGCCTAAAGCGCCGCCAACGAATGGCAACTGAGTGTGCTCTTTAGTCGCAGGCAATAATTGTTGCTGATATTGGTCGAGTAGTTCGAAAGGATCAGAGTCTGAAACCTCGCACGTCTCATTAACATTAACGGTCGTTTCTGCACCGATTGTCTCGAAGGTGGCGATGGGTTGAGCAACTAAAATATCGTATCGACTATCAACGTGGCTTTCTGAAGCGGAGCGTAATAGCATTGCCCACGGCAGGTTTTCAATATGGGAAAACAGCTGTTTAGCTAAAGTTGATTGATATTCAAGCGGCTTGATTTGGATAGAGCGAAATTCGTTGTTATTCATTTGTTTAATTTGTGACAAAGAGTTCGATCACTGCATGGCGTGTGAGAGGAAGCAAGAGTATCATAAATTGAAAATAAAATGGGTTCTTGATTAGAACGGAGTAATCCAAGTGGTTTAGTTTAAAGCTATGCAAGCGATTGCTAAAGCAACTAAATACAGCTCAACACAATAAAAAGCTAAACCACCTAATTCGATTTGGCACATATAGTCAAACTGTGAACCCACATGGAACCAGAACAATAAAGAGGCATGCAATGACGGTTATTCGTAAGCAAGATGTGATCAGCAGTGTCGCTGACGCACTTCAGTACATTTCTTATTATCACCCTTTAGACTTTGTCCAAGCCCTAGAAAAAGCGTACGAGAAAGAAGAGAGCCAAGCAGCTAAAGATGCGATCGCTCAGATTCTTATCAACTCGCGCATGTCTGCGGAAGGCCATCGTCCAATTTGTCAGGATACGGGTATTGTTACTTGTTTCGTGAACATCGGTATGGATGTTAGGTGGGAAACGGATCAAACAGTACAACAGATGGTTGATGAAGGCGTTCGTCAAGCTTACAACAACCCAGATAACCCATTGCGTGCATCTGTCCTAATGGACCCTGCAGGTAAGCGTATTAATACCAAAGACAACACACCAGCGGTTGTCCACATTAATATGGTTCCAGGCAACAAAGTTGAAATTCAAATCGCGGCTAAGGGCGGCGGTTCTGAGAACAAAACCAAGATGGTTATGCTGAACCCTTCTGATGATATTGCAGAATGGGTAGAGAAGACGCTGCCAACAATGGGTGCAGGCTGGTGTCCACCGGGTATGCTAGGTATAGGCATCGGCGGTACGGCTGAGAAAGCAGCTGTGCTAGCGAAAGAATCTTTGATGGAACACATCGATATCCAAGAGCTTATCGAGAAAGGTCCTGAGAACGCAGAAGAAGAGCTTCGTTTAGACATCTTCAACCGTGTAAACAAGCTTGGCATTGGTGCACAAGGTCTTGGAGGTCTCACTACTGTGGTTGATGTAAAAATCAAAACAGCACCAACTCATGCTGCTTCTAAGCCTGTATGTTTGATCCCGAACTGTGCAGCAACGCGTCACGTTCACTTCACACTAGATGGCAGCGGCCCAGCAGAGCTAACGCCACCTAAGTTAGAAGAGTGGCCAGACATCACTTGGGAAGCGGGCGCAAATACACGTCGTGTTAACCTTGATGAAGTGACTAAAGAAGACGTACAAGAGTGGAAGACCGGCGAAACGGTTCTTCTGTCAGGTAAGATCTTAACCGGTCGTGATGCTGCTCATAAACGTATTCAAGGCATGCTAGAAAGCGGCGAAGGCTTACCAGCTGGCGTTGATTTCAAAGGTAAGTTCATTTACTACGTGGGTCCTGTTGATGCTGTAGGTGATGAAGCGGTAGGTCCTGCGGGCCCAACAACTTCAACACGTATGGATAAGTTCACTGACATGATGCTGAACGAAACTGGCATTATGGGCATGATCGGTAAAGCGGAACGTGGCCCTGCAACGGTTGAATCAATCAAAGAGCACAAAGCGGTTTACCTAATGGCGGTTGGTGGTGCAGCTTATTTAGTCGCAAAAGCAATTAAAAAAGCACGCGTTGTTGCGTTTGAAGATCTCGGTATGGAAGCGATTTACGAGTTTGAAGTTGAAGATATGCCTGTAACGGTAGCGGTTGACTCTAACGGCGTGAACGCACACCAGATCGGCCCTGACACGTGGAAAGTGAAGATTGCTGAAGCTGAGAAAGCGTAATTAATCGACGCCAAAAAATCGTAATTGTCGCTAACTTCAGCGTTTGAATTGCAATTTTTGACAGAAAGTTAAAGACAAAAGTGCAGCATTATCTGCACTTTTGTCTTATTATCAATGATATAGTGATAAACACATAGTTTGATATAAGAACATAGGAGAGAGGAATGCCTCGTTTTATTCAGATCCTACAGATTATCTTGGCAGTGGTGATTGGTGCTTTTGTTGGCTACGACCTGATCTTGAAAGGGATCAGTATCTTTGATAATAAATACGTGACGATTACATGTGCGCTTTGGCTAATTGCAGAGATTGCACTGTTTGTTATCTACAAGTTGATTGAAGACGATTAGACGTCGGATATCGTGCAAAAATTCTAAAGCCCCTGATTATGAATGTAGTCAGGGGCTTTTATTCATCTAGCATTAAGAATGTGTATTGCATACTCATCAACATAAGCAAAAGCATACAAACTATCCCAACGGGGAAAGAACATAGGCTTGCCTTTCTATTATCATAACCAGCTAGCCTAACTATCACGGAGTCGTTCTAATGAAACACCTAACTCAAGAAATGAGTGACTTTATAAGCAGAGGAACGGATTCTCATATTCGAGTAGCGGTCACGGGGCTCTCTTGTGCGGGTAAGACAGCATTCATTACTTCGCTGGTTAATCAGCTTCTTCATACGTCTACCCATAAAAACTTGCCACTGCTTGCATCGGCGAGAGATGGAAGAATTATTGGCGCAAAGCGTATCCCGCAACACAACATGATGATTCCACGCTTCTCTTATGATGAAGCGATGGAGTCGTTGAATGCACAGCCACCAGAATGGCCAGTGCCAACGCGTGATGTCAGTGAGATTCGTCTAGTAATCAAATATAAGCCTGCGAAGGGCGCAAAGAAGCTACTGAGTAAAAACAGCACCCTTTATCTCGATATTGTCGATTATCCAGGTGAATGGCTGCTTGATTTGCCGTTACTGGATATGGACTTCGATACCTGGAGCCAATCTCAGTTTGCCGCATTGAAAGGCGACAGAGAAACTTACTCGCAACAGTGGAACGCCATGCGTGGTGATATCGATTTGCTAGCAGAAGCGGACGAAAAGAAACTGGTCGCGATTGCCGATAGCTACACTCAGTACCTTCATACTTGTAAAAGTAACGGGCTGCATTGGGTACAACCGGGTCGATTCGTATTACCCGGTGAGCTTGAAGGCGCGCCTGTGTTGCAATTCTTCCCGTGCATCGCACCTGAGGGTAAGTTCTCAAAAACAAGTAACTATGCGGTACTGAAAGCGCGTTATGAAGAGTATCAACAGAAGGTCGTCAAAGCGTTCTACAAGAATCACTTCGCGACGTTCGACAGACAAATCGTGCTAGTGGATTGCTTACAGCCACTTAATGCGGGCTATGACTCTTTCATGGACATGCGTGGCGCGTTAGAACAGTTACTTAAGAGCTTTAAGTACGGTCGAAGCAATATCTTAAGACGTTTATTCGCGCCGAAGATCGACAAGATCTTGTTTGCAGCCACCAAGGCTGACCACGTGACACCGGATCAACATCCGAACTTGGTGTCACTGTTACAACAGATGGTACATCCGGCTTGGCAGCAGGCGGCGTTTGAACACATCGACATGAGTTGTATGAGTATCGCGTCTATTCAAGCGACCAGCGCGGGTTATATCTCGTCTGGCTCAGACAATGTTCCGGCGTTGCAAGGTGTGACTTTGGATAATGTCCCTCAAACCATGTATCCGGGAGAGGTGCCGCGTAAGTTGCCCAACAAACAGTATTGGGAAACCAACCAGTTTGATTTCACGAGCTTTAGACCGATGGAGCAACATTCCGATGAGCCTTGCCAACATCTAAGAGTCGACAAGGTTTTAGAGTATCTCATTGGCGACAAGTTGAAGTAATTGAGGCAATCAAAATGAGTGAATTAAAAACAAAGCAGGTCTTTAATGAACCGTTGAAGACCTCTTTTGATGAGCAAGACAAGAGTGACGTTGGCCCGGATTTAGGCGCTCAACAACTGTTCACAGAGCAAGAGAAATTTGTCCCTGTCGCACCGCAAGTGAAAGCTGATCTTGATGGTGAAGCTGAGCAGCAATTGGAACAAGTGATTCGACCGAGCAAAAAGAAGAAGTGGTTTGGAACGGGTTTATTGGTCGCTTTCTCTGGCCTAGTTGGATGGCAGGCAATTGATTCGGTCATTACCGCGATTCAATCGGCTGACTGGCTGGCGTTAGGTTGGGCAGGCTTCATTGCTGCCATTGCTTCATTGGGTTTAGGCGCAATAGGCAAAGAGCTGTGGAAACTGCGTTCACTTAAAGATCACTTTAGTGTGCAAGAGCAGAGTGAAGAGCTACTCCAAAGTCAAAGTGTCGGCAAGGGCAAAGCGTTCTGTGAAAACATCGCCAAGCAAGGTGGCATTATCGCTGAGTCTCCTTCGTACGATAAGTGGCGAAACAGCATTAACCCAGCACACAGTGATGCAGAAGTGTTGGATATGTACGATGCGTTAGTCGTGAGTCAACAAGACAAAGTAGCGACTCAAATCGTCACTAAGTTTTCGACCGAATCGGCGGCTTTGGTTGCAGTGAGTCCATTGGCGGCGGCTGATATGTTGCTGGTGGCTTGGCGAAATTTCACCATGATCGACAAGCTTGCTGATGTGTATGGCATTGAGCTTGGCTACTGGTCTCGCATTAAGCTATTTAAACTGGTGTTAATCAACATGGCCGCTGCAGGAGCAAGTGAGCTCGCGATTGATGCAAGTATGGATCTCGTCTCGATGGATCTTGCAGGCAAAGTCTCAGCTCGAGCAGGGCAGGGGCTAGGTGTCGGTATCCTTACTGCAAGACTGGGCTTAAAAGCCATGACATTGCTGCGTCCTATGCCTTGGCATAACGAACGAAAAGTAAAACTGGCAGACCTCCGCAAAGCCGTCCTATCTGAAATAAAGCGTATCACTCTCAAATAAAGCATTTAAAGCTCAATAGTTTGAGAAGAAGAGTAAACATATGTTTACTCTTCTTCTTGACTGAACTCAGAGCTTAATCCACACTACTGTCAACTTATCCTGACACCTATAATAGGACTATTTGTGCGTCTTGAAGTATTGTGTGAAGACAGACTCGGCTTAACGCGTGAGTTGCTCGATATCTTGGCCTCAAAAAGCATTGATTTAAGAGGAATCGAAATTGATGTTAAAGGTATTATTTATCTAAACTGCCCTGATATTGATTTTGATGCTTTTAGTGAACTTATGGCTGAAATTCGCCGAATTTCAGGTGTGAAGGATGTACGTAAAATCCAATTTATGCCAAGCGAAAGGCATAACACAGAGCTGATTGCTCTGCTGGCAAACCTACCTGATCCTGTGATTGCGATTGACCTTAAAGGCTCAGTCGATATGGCTAACCACGCCGCATTGAGCCTCTTCAACAAACAAGAAGATGAAGTCATCGGTGAACCGCTCGCGACGTTTGTTCCTAGTTTTAACTTTGCTCGTTGGATCGAAGGCGATGTAACGCGCCATCGTGAAGTTGTCGTGTTAGATGGCTTAGATTTCTCTATTGAGATCCTGCCGATTTACCTTGGTGGTGATGTCAACGAAGCGGTACTGGCAAGCGCAGTAATGACGATTCGTTCTTGTAATCAAGAGATGAACTCGCCAGATTCAATCCCAGAACAGAACAACCTGGGTTTTGAACACTTTGTTGGTGTCTCTAATCGCCATAAAGCCTTGATCAGCCAAGCTAAGAAATTGGCTATGCTGGATCAGCCTCTATTAATTGAAGGCGATACAGGTACGGGTAAAGAGATGCTGGCGAAAGCGTGTCATAACCGTTCAAATCGATCGTCTTTCCCATTCTTGATTCTAAGCTGTGCATCGATGCCTGATGACGTAGCGGAAACGGAATTGTTTGGTCATGCGCCGGGTTCATTCAACCATGAGCAAGGTCATAAAGGCATTTTCGAGCAAGCGAATGGCGGTACGGTATTTTTAGATGAAATTGGCGAGATGAGCCCGCATCTTCAAATCAAGCTGCTGCGTTTCCTACAAGATGGTTCATTCCGTCGTGTTGGTGAAGAAGAAGAGATGCACGCGGATGTTCGTATTATTGCATCAACGCGCCACCGTCTTTCTGAATTAGCCGACTCGGGTTCGTTCCGTGAAGATTTGTTTTACCGCTTGAATGTACTGACTCTGTCTATCCCTGCATTGCGTGAACGCTCAAACGACGTAGCGCCACTGTTGGAACTGTTCGTTGCAAAGTACGCGCAGCAGTTAGGTATGTTAAAACCAAAACTGACTCAAGAGCTGATCGACCAGCTTGGTAATTACCAATGGCCGGGCAACATTCGCCAGTTAGACAACATGGTTCTACGTGCACTAACAGAGTTAGATTCAGACACACTAACGGTTGAGCAATTCCATTTGCCACAGCTTGAAACAATGACGGCTGGAATGGCGAACCTGAGCTTAGACGGCTCGCTCGATGAAATCATGAAAGACTATGAATCTCAGATTCTAGAGAAGCTTTATCAGTCTTTCCCATCAAGCCGTAAGCTAGCAAAACGTTTGAATGTATCTCATACCTCAATTGCGAATAAGCTTCGTGATTACGGTATCAGAAAGAACTGATCGAATAAGAACAAGATTATGGAAGATTTGAGTACACCAGAGCGCATTTATAAGCATGATGGTAATCTGATTCTACGCACGGCTGAAATCGATGATGCTGGCATGATCAGCGAGTACTTTCAGGTTAACAGAGAGTATCTGAAACCTTGGGAACCGATTCGCGAAGACGCGTTCTTTGATAGAGCGAGTTGGGCGCAGCGACTGATCAAGTTAAACGAGCTTCATAAAATGGGGCTAGGCTATTACTGTTTACTGATTAACGCTGACTCTAATGAAATGTTAGGCACCATATCGTTCAGTAATTTGTCTCGTTTCCCGTTCTACGCTTGTAATGTCGGTTACTCATTGGCGCAAAGTGCACAGGGCCACGGTTACATGCGCAGAGGTTTGAACATGGCCAAAGACTACATGTTTGATGTGCAGAACATGCACCGCTTAATGGCGGGCTACATGCCTCACAACGAACGCAGTGCTGGCGTATTAGAACATCTTGGTTTTGTCCGAGAAGGTTTTGCTAAAGACTACCTACAGATTAACGGTAAATGGGAAGACCATATACTGACAGCATTAGTTAACCCAAATTGGGAAGATAGACGCGTTATTTAGCGGCAATATTGCTAAGACGTAGTACTAGTTAAAGGCAAATAGCTTTTAAACGTAAACAAAATTTAGACGCAGCGTATATCAAGCTTTGCTAATCGCCGCTGCATCAAAAAGAACAGATAGGCATGGTAAATCCATCAGCCTGAGCAGATATTTGAGGAATTTTGATGTCATACACAACTTTGGACGAATACCAAAGAAAATGGATTTTCACACACCAGTCAATGCCGCTTCCGGCAGAGGACTTGGAAAAGATTAAGCCAATGACACAGGCGAGAGCATCTCAGTTCTGGAAAGAGAACGTGAGCCCTCAAAGCCCAGACGCAGAACGACTGAGCTCGCAAGACTGGCCAAGCAAAGCATCGAACTGGAATGAAGAGATCAGTTGGATGGCGCATTGGGAAGCGGATGAGCCTGAAATGCCAGAAGAGATTCTTAACTTTATTGATTGGCAAGATGACGTAACTGTTTATTTTTGTTATGAAAAGTACAATGTTCTTGAAACCAAATGGGCGATTTTCAAGAAGCATTGGAAGAACTTTTTGTTCTACGATGATGGCCCGATTTTAATCGGTCGTCGTCGTTCAGAAGCCCTTTGGTTTGCTACCAATGGCAAGGTGAAAATCGGTAACCGTGCTTAACCTCGGTGTGATTTAATCGAGTGAGTGTTGGTGTTTCGATCAACAGATAGAAAAACAAAAAGCGAGCATCGAGCTCGCTTTTTTTGTGCCTAATGATCTTCGAAGATCATGGGGAAAGACCCACTATTTGAGCCCAACTAAAGGTGACCATATCCACTCATTTAAAGCGAGTGAATTACGAAATTGAGATCGCTATCTCATTGGGTTAGTTGAAGTTTCATGGGGTTGAGCTATCTTTATATTACTGCCTTAGTGGAGGTGAAGTATTATGATTTGGGATACTCTCGAACGTGTAAATAAACTTCGCAAGGAAGCAATGGAGGATCCAGAGTTTTTGGATTCAGCAAAAATGCATGAGGAATGGCTTTTAAGCGAAACTCATAATCAATCGAACAAAGGAGCAAAAGAGAATAAACCGAAAAAACTATCTGACATTTATGAAAATACGGATTTTCCTATCAACCCAACTGGAACCAAACATTAACAATGATGAACTGCAACACGGCTAAGGCTCTTAACCAAAAAGCTATAAGTCGATTACACATACCAGCCTTAAGCCACCAATAAAAAAGCCACTTTCAACGAATCGAAAGTGGCTTTTTCTTTTCTTGCTAGCTTCTTTACCATTAGCAACGAAAGCTAATCGTTTTCAAACCTAGTTATTGATTAGGCTTAATCCGCTTGGTAACGCATCACCAAACACACGCTTAGATTCACTCTCAGAAAGCTCAGTCACTTCACTCACTAGTGTTAACCATGAGTCAGGTACCTTGCTTTGCTTAAGCTTCTCAATCACTTGATTGCGATAGTCGTCAGAGATATCAAACTGACGGTCACCGGTTTTTCGACAAATCATCACCGCTGCGAAGGCGATCATCTGCTCTTTCTGCCAGTTCTGTTCAAGCAGTTTTGGTAACCACTGTTCAGCTTGCTCTCTAGGAATTACGCTGTGTTGGCTGCCATACAAAGGCGTTCTTGATGCTAATCGTCCTAGCGCCCACCAGTGAGCCTGTTCAAATTGGTTATGGTTGATCGCTTTGCTTAAGAACCAACTTGCCAGCAGCACTTTGTCTTCAACCTCAAGTTGCTCAAGTGACGCCGCTAAACGGACCATGGCTTCATAACCATTATCTTGCGCATCTTTGGCTGTCTTAGGGTTCTTCATTGCACCTGGGTGAAGGTATTTAGCGATGTCCGCCAAGATACTCTCTTGCTGCTCTTGGTTTAGCCCACCAGCGACACGACGCCAGAATACCCACCAGTCTGTCCAGCCTTGGTGGTTCTTGAACTGAATGTTCTGTTGGTAAAGGCCCCAAATCTGTTCGATACGCCATGAGTCAGTCGGATCGCCAAAGCCAGGACGTAGCGAGTAACCCGCCAAACGCAGCCAGTTCTTCTCGTGTGCTTCTGAACGACGGCGGCGTTTACGACCTAATGAAAAGGTATCAAACAGATGGCGAAGGGTCGTGAAATCCCATTCATCACGCTTACCGAGTCGCTTCTCAAGATCTTTCGATAGTGTTTTGATCTCTTTTGATTCAGCACTCTTCTTGTTGCCGCTGTACAGACGAGAAATCAATTCCTTACATTCATCCAGTCTTGGGTGAAGTTTAGCGGTATCAGACTCATCACCTTGCTTGTTTCTTACTTCAAACTCGAGCAACCAACGTTTAGAGTCATCTTCTGTACTCACACATTCCATTTTCAGTGTGCCGACTTCCGTTAATTGACACGCGAGCAATACTTCGACGCGTTCTTTTTGGTTGGCTTGGAGCTCTGCAGTACCTGAACCTTCCAGTGTAGAAATATACGGTGGAAGAGGGGAGAACAAGTCAGCGTCGACATTGACCATCACACCATTTTGAATAGCGGTGTCATGAGCAATTTGATCGTGTGTTGAAGTCAGAAGATTAAATCGTACTGGCTCACCTAAAGTCAGCGAGAAACGACGGCTGTTCAAGCGTATCTCTTGGCCTTCTTCGGTTCCTTTGGCAAGCAGACAAAGCGCTTTACCCATCTTGTTTTTCTCTTGCAGATGCAAGAAGTAAGAGCGGGCAGCACCGCCACCGATTTTCAGCTGTGCACCGCGGCGTGCTTTACCAAAGGCAACCGCGCCAAGGGCAACAGACCAATCTGGATGAGGGTTATCAAGCACTGTGATAGGAGAACCGTTCCAGTTGCCCAGTAGCTGAGTAATTCGCTCTGTTACCAGTTCACTGTTAAACACACCACCATTGAGCAGCACGCCAACTGGAATTGCAGGTTTGGTGTCATCGAACTCAATAGAGTCTGAGTTTTCCAATGCGGCTTTAGACACTTGTTGGTGCGTTGCTAGGAATTCTGCAACGTGCTTACTCACCGCAGGGTCAGCCACGTAAGGCAGACCAAACTCAACCACAGCACTGCGGCGTTTGTCGGGTGTTTCAGTAAACTCAGAAAGCGGGAAGAAACCTTCCAATGCGATTTGATGGACTTCTTGTTTAGTTAAACCAATACTCTTAGTACCGCCAAGCAGTTTTGAACCGCTGCCCAGCATGGTGATCTTTACATCATCGGGCGCATTGGCAGAAAGCAGGCTCTCTTTTGCGGCGCGAGTCTGTTGAATCAGTTTGGTTAGGCTAGAGGCATTGAGCTTTTTGTTTTGATTGAAGCGTTGCTCTGCAAGGTGGGCAAGGGCTAAATCGAGGTTATCACCACCAAGCATCAAGTGTTCACCAACACCAATACGGTCGAGTGCGAGCTCGTTATTACCGTCGCTGTTCGCATCGAATTTGGCTTCAATTAAGCTTAAATCGGTGGTACCACCTCCAACATCACACACTAGAATCAGTGGGATTTGTTGAAGTTCATCTGCTGCGGTTTGTTGGTGACGGGCATACCAGTCATAACAAACGGCTTGCGGCTCTTCGAGTAATAGAATCTTACCTAAGCCCGCCAGTTCTGCGGCTTCGAGTGTTAGCTTGCGTGCTGTCTCATCGAAGGAAGCAGGAACGGTAACCACAACATCTTGGTCTTCAAGCTTGTTGCTCGGGTTACGGTAGTTCCATGCTTGGCGAATGTGGTTGAGGTAGCTTGCACTCGCCACAACTGGCGAGACTTTATCGACATCTGCTGCGCCTGCCCAAGGCAGAATGTCGGAGTTACGATCCACCGCTTGGTGTGACAGCCAACTCTTAGCACTCGATACTTGGCGGCCTTCAACCTTAGCGCCTAATTCACGTGCCCATTCACCGACGATAACGTTCTTAATATCGCCTTCAACGGGGCTTGGTTCCCACGGCATTGTCAGGTCAGAAGGGGATATTTGACCTTGTGCTGGGTGGTAACGAAAGGATGGGAGTAAGGGCTTGCGAACCACTTCACCGGGGCCGATGAGTTGGTCAATATCGAAAAGAGAAACGGGAGCATGTTGTAGGTCGTCGTTGATTTCACAGTAAGCGACAACCGTATTGGTTGTACCTAAGTCAATGCCGACTAAAAAACGAGGAGTTGCCATACAAAACCTTATTCTTCCAGAGTGATGACCAGTTTTTTGATAGCTTTGGTCTTATTGTTGTTATTCGTAAACGTCATTCCTGAGAAACAGGCAGGACTAGATTGAGAAATGCATTGATAAAGTAACGGCACCCGCTAAGGTGCCGTTGATTCATTATGCTTGTTCGTTTGAGTCGTTATTCGAGTCTTCACGAACATCGAACTCAACGTGCCACTTCTGACCGTTGTCAGTAGCAATCGCTTCTAGGTGTAAGGTGCCTAGCTCAGTAACGCGAGAAGCCAAAGTCACTGGAACCACTTCACCTTCGCGACGGCCTTCAGAAACCGGCAATGTCACTTGGATTTCAGGAAGCTCATCAAGCTCTTCAGGCGCCCAGTGATCAAGGTGCGTACCCGCTTCATCTTCACGACGAATGGTTGAACCGAAGAACTGGAAGTGTACTGGCTGACCAATCACTAGACCGAATTCTTGGCTAGGTACTTGTACGCTTGAACCTTCTTCCATACCAAATGGTGCAACACACAGTGCTTCCATTGGAGGAGCCATACCTGGGATAGCTGGCATCGCGCTTTCAATTCCAACATAGTAAGAAGATGCGATACCACCACGGATACGAACGCCTTGGCCACGACGAACTGCGCCGTAGTAAGAAGCGCCACTTGCAACCGCTAGGTCTAAGTCTAAACCTGAAAGTTGTTTAGCAAATTCAGCGTCGGCATTAATTAGCCATTCATTGATCGTGTCTGAAAGACGATCAGCAAGTAGATTCGATTTTAGAACACCACCATTGAACAGTACCGCTGTTGGTTTGATGAAGTCTGCCACTGGCGCTTCTGACCCTTGCGCTTCTGTACCGGGCATGTTTGCAAACGGGTTGAAATCTTGCTGAGCGGTTTCACTATTTCCAGAAAGCGCGTTCGCTTGCTTAGAAAGGAATGCGGCAATGTGACGAGTAATACCTGCGTCTTGAGCGTAAGGCAGACCCATTTGAGTCAGTGCGCCACGCGTCTTTTGTACTGGGTGCTCAGTCACCGCTACTTTCGGGAAGAAGCCATCAACCAATGTTTGTTGAACTTCTTGCTGAGTCAGATCTGTTTTCAGTGTTGCGCCCAGTAGTTTAGAACCACGGCTTGGAACAACGATTGGCACAGATTGAAGCTCAGCATCGTTAAGCAGTGCTTCTTTCGCATCACGACACGCGTGAGTCATTGCTTGAACCTGCCAAGGAGCCAGTTCTTTGCCTTCTTGAGCCAGTTTCATTTTCAGACGGTAAGCCAGAGCTAAGTCCATGTTGTCGCCGCCCAGTAGGATATGTTCACCTACAGCGATACGGTTCAGGCTTAGGTTGCCTTCATCTTGTGTTACTTCAACCAACGAAAGGTCAGTCGTACCACCACCGATATCAACAACAAGAACGATGTCACCAACGTTCACTTCATCACGCCATGTGTCGTTGCTGTTATCAATCCAGCTGTAAAGAGCCGCTTGTGGCTCTTCTAGAAGCGTTAGGTGAGTGAAACCAACATTACGTGCAGCTTCTGCTGTTAGGTCACGAGCCGCAGGATCAAACGAAGCAGGAACCGTGATCGTTACATCTTGGTCTGCCAGTTTGTGTTCTGGGTTAGCGTGGTTCCAAGCATCTTTAAGGTGCTCAAGGTACAACTCAGTTGTCTTAAGCGGAGATACCTTTTCAACTTCTTCAGGGCTGCCTGCAGGAAGGAACGCATCACGACGGTTCACACCACCGTGGCATAACCAAGATTTTGCACTTGCTACCAAACGGATTGGGGTTTTAGAACCTAGGTTACGAGCAATCGCACCAACCAGTGCTTTAGGCTCAGAAGACCAAGGAAGAACGCGAGAGCCCGCATTCATTTCATGTTCGTGCGGCTGGTATAGGAACGAGCCAAGTTGGCTGCGAGTTTCTACTGTACCTGGCGCCGTCAGTTGAGGGATTGACATCACCTCAACGCGAGCGTCTTCATTTGTTGTGTCGATGAAAGACAAAACACAGTGTGTGGTACCTAAATCGATACCAACACTGAACTTAGGCGCCTGATGTTGCTCTTGAGAAGATAGCTCTTGTGAATGCATCTGCGGCGTATGTTCTTGAGAAGAAGACTCGTGCGATGATGGCTGAGTTTGGTGTTCCATTATAGCTCTACCTCTGCCGGTGCAATTACAGATGCATCGTAGTTTTCAGCAAGCTTAGGCAGGTTCATGTCAGTTGCTTTCCAACCTTTGTGAACCAGTGTGCCGTTGAATGGCGCATTACCCGTTACGTTGCCAGTTAGGCGAATTTCTTGAGGGTTGAAACCTTCAGCAATAGTGATACGTGTTTCTTCATCTTCAGTGCGGATGTGAGAAAGCGTTACGTAATCGGCTAATACTTTTTGACCGCCAGTGTGAATAACACGAGCTGCCGCGCCAACTTCTTCATCAGAGAATGATGTTAGGTCTTCTTTTAGGAAGTCAATTAAACGAGCTTCTTGCTGCATGATAGACAGTAGCTGCATTGCAGAATCTGTTGGTGCTGTTGCCAGCTTAGATTCAACTTCTACTACTTTTTCGATCACACGTTCAACTTCAACAACTTTCTCTACTTCGACAATTTTCTCAACTGGCTTTTCAACTTCAACGATCTTTTCTACTGGTTTTTCTACGACTTTCTCAACCACTTTGGTTTTACGAGAAACGGCAATTAGCAGTAGTAAAACGCTTGATGCAGTCAGGCCTGCGTGAAGCATATCAAACGTTTGTGGGATTAGGTTCAAATCAACGATCATAGTGATTTCTCTTTAAAATTGATTTAACGGTATATTCGTCGGTTTAAAGGAATATACAGGTTGGAAAGAAACTCAGTGGCATAAGGCCGAAATGGTCACTTTCAAGCTATAAATATGGGTGGATACTAGCATATTCAAGGCTTAAGGGCTTTATTTAATGTTTTCAATAAACTGGCTTTTTGGTGAGTTAGCTTGAAAGTTAATCGAGATTTGTTGGTTTATTAGTCGCAAATGTCCATGGGTTGTAAATAGTGTTAGTTTTATCCCATTGTGAGAGTCAAAGATAAATAGAGCCTAGCATTCCGGCAGTGTATACTTTCGACTCAAAATAACATCATATGGGAAGCTGTATGCCCCACACTACCGACCCTATAACAGGGTTGAAGAAACGAACTTTGCCGTTAGTTGTCTTTTTTGCCACATTTTTGATAACGGTGTTGTGTTTTGTTTTGGTTGCGGCGAATCAAAATAGGTCTTTGAATGAGAATCTGGATAGCTTTGCTCAGCATCAAACGCTCAGTTTAAAAGCATTTATTGATAACGATGTCGCTTATATCGGTTCCGGTGCGAATTTTTTCTATTCTAATGATGTCGATAGTCGGGACCGATTTGATCGTTTTGCTCAGCAAACGATTAACGGCTCGAAAAGCCTGATCGGATTGCAGTGGATGCAAAAAGTAGCGGTAGAAGATATCGCCGAGCACACCGCCAAAATGAAAGCTCAATACCCATCCTATAGAATGTTTACTATCCCTAAACATGGGCCAAAAACTTATGGTTATGTCTTGGATGGCGAGCCCGTATTTATCGCGACAGATATTTATCCGAATGATCCAGTGAACAACGGTGTTTTGGGTTTTTACTCTTCTCGTGAGCGGTTTAATCTGGTCATTGAGAACATTAAAAAAACACGTGAAGCGAATATTTCAGACAAAGTTCGTCTAT
The DNA here is from genome assembly GCF_041467535.1 of Vibrio sp. 10N.247.311.47. Lineage (NCBI taxonomy): Bacteria > Pseudomonadati > Pseudomonadota > Gammaproteobacteria > Vibrionales > Vibrionaceae > Vibrio > Vibrio sp. 10N.247.311.47. Next base: position 158,477 of record NZ_JBFSUR010000003.1, on the reverse strand, counting down.
TGCAAGATGGTTTAGACAGCAACACACCTAAGAGCGGAATGTTGGTTTACCACCCTGTGTTTGATGGTCAAACGGACAATTTGTTAGGGGTTGTGATTGGTGTTGTTCGTACCACATACTATTTTGAGAAACTTCTGGCGTCTACTGTCGGCGATATGGACGTTTATGTGCGTGTTACCGATAGCGGTTTTGAAGCTGAAGATGCCCCGATAATGTTCGAAACCAATGGTTATGAAGCGGTAACTGGGCAGCACATTACAAAGACGATTACATTAACTAACCGTGAATGGATCATCGACTTCAAGATAGATGCATGTATTTCATTTAATGGTTACTTAGTGTTGGCGGGAATCGGCATAGTTGGTACCACTATCTCATTACTGCTTGCTTATATTGTGAACCTGCAAATTCGAGAGAAAGAGCGCTTGTATCGAATGATTGATGAAAGAACAGAAGAACTTCGCTTTCTTGCCAATCATGACAGTTTAACGGAAATTTATAATCGCCGAGCTTTTAATAAGATGCTTGGTCAATCGATACAAAGCGATAAGCCGTTTAGCTTAATAGTGTTTGATGTTGATAAGTTTAAAGAGATCAATGATAAGTTTGGGCACCCAGCCGGTGATGCGTTACTTATCCATGTGATTAAGGTTATCTCAGTGAGCTTGAAGTCTGGAGATAACCTATTCCGGATGGGAGGGGATGAGTTCGGTATCATTTCGAGCATCACTGAACATGACTCATTGTCTCGCTATTTAGAATGTATTTTAGAGACGGTGAGTGAGTCTCATTGCGAGCATTCTGGCCAGCTATTGAGTTGTACTCTAAGCATCGGGGCTACCATCCGCACTAATGAAGACATTGAAGCGCTCCTTCAAAAAACTGACAGCATGTTATACCTAAGTAAGTCAAATGGCCGAAATCGAGTCACAATTGCAGGCTAAATGAGCACTTGATGCAACTGGGGTCGAGTTCTTTATTAGGCTCATGTACAATTTCACGAAATTTTTGACGAGAGAATTAGGCGACGTATGAATCACAATCGAGTGGTGTGTTTCGATTTGGAAATGTGCTGTTGGAGCGAAGACGGTGTAGGAACAACAGGGGAGATCATTGAAATTGGTCTTGCTGAGATCGATCTTGTATCTGGAACCATCGTGAAGCGCGCACAATATTACGTTAAGCCCGAAAAAGACGAAGTCTCTCTATTCTGCGCCGAGTTAACGGGTATTACCCCTCGTAAAATAGAAAAACAGGGTCGCCCATTAGAGTCTGTTATCAAGTCGATGATTAAGAACTTCGGTGGCCCAAAGAAAATCTATGCAGCGTGGGGACGCGACGATCTTATCTTACACAAGGAGTGTATTGAGAAAGGCATCGAACCTCCGTTCAGCGAGTTCTTGAATATCGCCACGCTTTATCGAGTTCAGAATCGATTGAAAGAGAAACGTATTGGTCACCGTGCTGCTCAAGAAGCGAAAAACATTGAGTGGGAAGGTCGTCAGCACTCGGGTTATGTCGATGCTTATAATCTTGCGAAACTCACATTAACTATGTTGTAGCTAAATTTTTAGCTCCTCTCAGCCCTGTTTAGTCAGTTTTCAGTTTACCGATTCAAAAAAGCGACCGGTTTCTTAACCCGTCGCTTTTATTTATTTCAGTTTCCAATTCATTATTTCAGGCACTAATTTTCGCCTAAAACACTTAACTTACTCTTGATGAAGTCACAGTGGTCGACGTAGAGCAGTTCTGCTGTTTTACGGATCACAGAATCTTCGATAGGGTCAATTTCCCCGTCGGCATGCGCTACTTCCCACATCGCTTTGATTAAGTCGATTCGCACTGGCTGAGATAGGTCTCTGAGTTGCGATGTAAAGTCATACAGCGATACTGATTGCTCTACTTTCGGCTCTGCTTGCGCGAGCAGTACCTTTGCTTGTTCTTCATCTAAATCCAGCAAACGCTGCAGAAGCTGTAGCTTAGCGACTCTTTCTGATTCATTGATCTGATGGTCGGCACCCGCGACTTCACACAACAAACTCGCGATGGCGATATTAGGTGATGTGCCTTGGTTTTTGCTTAGGTCCTGGCCTTCAATCAATTGTTTAAACATTGATGTGAGAGAATTGAACATAACGAGCTCCAGTTAAAATTTGTATCGAGTTCCGTAACGCTGATAGCTATCAACTATAACCATAAGCATAACTATTGGGTCTACAGAGTGTGATCGCAAGCGTCTTTACTAAAAACTGACATTACGGATACGCGAGCGATAAGGAGCATTTTATCAATCGGGCTCTGGGAAACGGGTAATTTTACCGTCGCCACTGAGTGTCGTGATCGATTGCGGTTTCCCATCAGTGTCTAGCCTCAATTCTCCAATCGCACTACGGTTTGAAAGGCGATAGAAGGTCTGATTGTCAGGGCTTCGCTTTTCGATCTTCAAGCGTTTACGCTTAGTGAAGTAGTTCAAAACTGAGCGAGGGCTGTATAACAGGCGGTCCCATACATCGCAGAATTTAAGCAGCGGAGCAGGGAACTGATTTTTAATACCACTGCAGGTGATTTGATAGATGTTCGGGCTGTTGCGACGATACCTAAGCTTGATGTCATAAGCGAAGGAGTAGTGAACATCGCCAGAAAGTACCACGAAGTTGGTCGGTGTTTTGGTATGGGTAAAGATGCTAATCAGCGTATTAGCACTGCCCGGATGTGCCATCCAGTTTTCAGCGTCAATCACTAATGGCTTGCCGATTGTGGTCGCCATCTTTTGCAGTGTTTCAATAAACTTCACGCCAAACATCGGTGCAGCAGAAACGATCACCACTTTATCTTGATTCATTAACTGATGTTGAAACTCAATCAAGGCTTCCCAGTCCATTAAACCTGAAGGCTTGTTCATGCGTGACTCTGAACGCCAACGACGCGTACGAGTATCCAACACAATGACTTTGGGTGAGGTATCTATTGTGTAATGCCACTCTTCAAAGCGACTCAGCATCTCAATAAAGGCTTGATGCTTGTCTGGCTCGATGTTGCCAATAGAGTGAGTAGTCGCTGCATTGCCGGCTTCATTATGAGTTTGTTTACTAATGCGCGGTTGTTTAGTAATGAGCGGTTGAGCGACAAAAAGCTGTTTTGCTTGCTCGATGAACGTTTCGTCGAAGCTCTCCGGTTTGTTACCCCAACCTTGACACATCCAGTAAGCCGCAAGGCCGTTACCAATGACTTGGGTCGCGAACTGGTTTTGGTCGACGGCATGCTCCCAACCCACGGTAAGGTTCCAATCATCCGTCACATCGTGATCATCGAAGATCATGTACGTTGGAATATGCGCGAACAGACGTTGCACTTGCGGTAAGCCAGCAATGAAATCATCCATGATGACGCTTTCATCACGCCATTGTTGCTGCTCAGTCGGTGTTAATTGGCGTCCACCTTGAGTGAAGTTATTCTCAATTAAACGCTCTCGATTGACGCATTGCCACAGTGTCGGAGACCAAACCAATAAGTACATCGCGATAAACTCAGACAGCGTGACCAAGTGGTTTTCACAATCGGTAGAGCTAAAAATCGGCACGCCACGGTTCGGGAATAACTTATCGAGCATGGATTCTGAAGCTGTGTGGTGCGGCAAATAGTGATGACGCTGGTATAAGTGGTATTCACTGTTATACAGAGCGTCACTGTTGTTGATTTGTTTAATTTGCGAGTCAGTCGGTAAGCTTTCGCCTACAAGGCCAAGCAGGTGAATCACTTGTTGAATAGCATCAAGTGTTGGGCCTGCCACATGGTCGGCGTAGATCTGATCGCCGCTCATCATCAGCATGTCGGGTCTTTCAGCGACGGTTTGATCGGCCATCTTGTTATCGGCTGCAACTAGGCTGTCTTTGCTTGGATGATGCGGGTTGCGGCAAGAGCCATGAAGAATGTAATCAGCTGAGGTCGATATCTTAAACTCAACGCGAGATTTACCGTTGTAAACAAGGTGAGGGGCGAGCTCTTTTAGTGAACCTGACTCTGTGTGAATGTCATATTCAAGCAGCGTATTAGTCGGAAACTCACCTTGTAAGCGAATTAGCGTTATCCACGCATGTGTACCGATTTGAATCGAATCATGTTCTTCAAGCGATGAGGTATAAAACGGCTGGTCTTGTGCTGCTTCAGAATCGTCTATTTCTTGAGTATGAAGCTCGGCTCTGCCTGTAAGAGGCGAGCTGGTGGCTAACCAAAGTACCACTTCAGTCGCGGTGGTTTTTCTTAAAATGGGTCCGGCGAGTAACAGGGGAAGAGATGATGTCGTAGAGGGTTTCAATACGGTACCTAAAATCGTTGGTGGCTAGTCGTCGTGGTGTTCTTTTGTTTCGATCTTATTTGTGTCTGGCTTTGTGGTTTCAAGCGTTGATGCTTCAAGTTCTACTGAGTCAGATTCTGTTGTTTTAAACTCTGCAATCTCAGGCTCTGCCATTTCAGATTCTGTTGATTCAAGAACTTCGATAACTTCTGAGCTAGAAAGTTCATGGCCCATTAGAAATATTGCCAAAAGGGCATCGGCTTTGGTCTTGGTATCGGAAGGCTCGTCTAATAACAGTTCGAGCTTTTCTCGAATCATAGCAATCTCGTGCTCAACAAAGCCACGGCCTTCTTCATCCCCTTGATTGTCTTCAGGGGCATTATCGAATTCAAGAAATAGCATGTCACCGTCTAGGTTGGTATCCACCAAACGCTCAGGCAACCACGCCTCACCCATAACAATATCTGGATCGGAATCTTTGGGTAAGTGATCTATAATGTTTTGTAATTCGGAGACTTTCACAATACTTTCATTTAACCGAGAATATTCTACATTGTAACGGTCAATGCCGAGCAAACCTAAAAATAGTTAGCCGTCATGGTTAATAAATGTCTAATCAGTAAAACAATATTTTTTTCAAAGAGTAATTACACAAGAATGAAGCTCAAATATTTACCGACTCTTCCTTCATCTGGATTGGTTTTACTAGGTAGCGCTTTCCTAAGTGGCATTTTCGTAAGTGCTAATGCGTGGGCCGCTGAAGAGCAAGAGTGGGGCATCGCTGCAATGTTCCGTACAGCAAGCATCCCTTATGACACGTCTGGTGGCGACCAATCGGTTAGCTCATTCGTACCGATGCTGTTTTTCAAGAACGATTATGTGTTTATTGACGGTACTGAGATGGGGGTATACCTCTATCAAACTGACGATGAGAAGTGGTCTTTCAATGCTATCTCTCGCATGCGCTTTATTGATATTCCTGCATCTGAGCAGAACGCGATTGAAGGCGATACGGCGGACTTTGGTGCTCAACTGACCTACCAACTTGATGATTCTTGGTCTGTCGAGACGGAGTTAATGAGCGACAGTGAATACAACTTCCACGGTAACTTACGAGCTAAAGCCAAGTATGAAACTGGAGATTGGGAGTTTTACCCGAGCGCGACGCTGCGTTATAAAAGTGCTGATTTCAACAGTGAGTATTACTCCGCATCTAATGAAACCATTGGTGCTGGTGTTGACTTAAATGTTGGTGTTGAAACGCGTTACCATGTGGTTTCTAACTTGTACTTATTGGGTTCAACCAGTGTGACTCGATTGGACGATAACGCTTACGATTCTTCGATTGTTGAAGACCGTTATCAGGGGGAATTGTACCTTGGCTTTGGTTTCTTTAACGACAAAGAGAAAGCGCCAAAACCTAAACTGAGCAATGCGCCGTACTTACGTGTCGCACACGGCTGGGGAACGCCATCCAATATTGGCGACATCATGAAGTTCAATCGAGAGAAAGACGAATACAACAACCAGTTGACCTCGTTCTTCTATGGACACCCGTTAACCGATGAGATCTTCGGTTTGCCACTGGATATCTATTTAACCCCAGGTATTGCGCACCACTGGAGTTCAGACGTTCAATCGAGCAGCACCGAATACATTATCGCAATCAAGGCGTACTACACCTTTGATTGGCCAACTCAGTGGCGTGTTGGTGTGGCAGAAGGTATGTCTTACATCGATTCGATTACCTATATCGAAGGCTCTGAGATGGACCGTAAAGGTTACACCGCAAGCCATCTATTGAACTACTTAGACTTCTCATTCGATGTCAACGTTGGCGACTTGATTGGTAAGAATGACTTGAACAACTTATGGTTCGGTTATTCATTGCATCACCGTTCTGCAATCTTTGAAAAATCCTCTCAGTATGGTCGTATCAAAGGCGGTAGTAACTACAACACGGTTTACTTCCAGTACGAGTTTTAAGCGCAGTTTTTAACGTTAGCTTTAAACCAGAGTTGACTAAGTACGAATTACATTTGACCGCGCTTTCATAGCTCCTGCGAGTGTTAGCGAGATTAATCAGCCTGATAGCTAAAGGTTTTCCCTTTGCTGTCAGGCTTTTTTGTTTGAGACTTGTGATATAATCGCGCGAGTTTAATAAGTACAAGAATAGGACACGCTTTGACTTCGTCTCCGGAAAAAGCAGATAACAACAAGAATGCAGCACAGCCAAGTTCTTCACAGAGCAAAGCGAAACCAAACCAAGCTGCATCGAAAAAATCTGCTGAACAATCAGCGACAAACAACAAATCATCTCAGAATAGCCCAGCCTCTCTTCGTAAAGCGCTCAACGAATGTATGATGCGCGATCGCTTCCGTTTGAGTAAGCGAATTGCTGGTGCGAGTAAAATTAAGAACGAACAAGCTAAGCACGCTGTCTTTGATGAGATTGCGTTAGACATTGCTAAGTCAATGATGACGGCAACTCAGCGCGCGGCACAGAAACCAACGATTGAATACCCAGAAATTCTACCGGTTAGCCAAAAGCGCGAAGACATCGCGAAAGCCATCGCTGAAAACCAAGTGGTTATCGTGGCGGGTGAAACGGGTTCGGGTAAAACCACTCAGCTACCAAAAATCTGTTCTGAGCTTGGCCGCGGCCGCTTTGGCTTAATTGGTCACACTCAGCCTCGTCGTCTTGCGGCACGTTCGGTTGCGAACCGTATTGCTGAAGAGATGGAAACGCAGCTGGGTGAGTTTGTTGGTTATAAGGTTCGATTCAACGACCAAATTTCTGACAACACCCAAATCAAACTGATGACCGACGGTATTCTACTGGCGGAGATTCAACACGACCGTTTCTTAAATCAGTACGACACCATCATTATCGATGAAGCGCACGAACGTAGCCTGAACATCGATTTCATCATGGGTTACCTGAAAGAGTTACTGCCAAAGCGTCCTGATCTGAAAGTGATCATCACGTCGGCAACCATCGATCCAGAGCGTTTCTCTAAGCACTTTAACAATGCACCGATCATTGAAGTGTCTGGTCGTACTTACCCAGTTGATACGCGTTACCGCCCATTAGGTGGTGATGAAAGTGATTCAGACCGCGACCAAATCGAAGGCATCTTTGAAGCCGTTGATGAGCTGTGTGATGAAGGCCTTGGCGATATCTTGATCTTCATGAACGGTGAGCGAGAAATTCGTGATACCGCAGATGCATTAAGTAAACGCAACCTTCGTGATACCGAAATTGTCCCGCTTTACGCGCGTCTATCGGCGGGTGAGCAGAACCGTATCTTCCAGTCTCATACTGGTCGACGCATCGTTCTGGCAACCAACGTGGCAGAAACCTCGTTAACCGTTCCGGGCATCAAGTATGTTATCGACCCGGGTACGGCGCGTATTAGCCGCTACAGCTATCGTACTAAAGTACAACGTCTACCGATTGAGCCAGTGTCTCAAGCGAGTGCAAACCAGCGTAAAGGTCGTTGTGGTCGTGTTGCAGAAGGTATCTGTATTCGTTTGTACTCTGAGGAAGATTTCGAGTCACGCCCAGAGTTTACTGACCCAGAGATTCTTCGTACTAACCTAGCGTCTGTAATTCTTCAGATGACAGCGCTTGGTCTAGGCGACATTCAAGCGTTCCCATTTGTTGAAGCGCCCGATAAGCGCAACATTCAAGATGGTGTAAGGCTGCTTGAAGAGCTTGGTGCGATCGCCACCGTTGAACCGTCAGCGAACAAAAACAAGAACCACGGCGACGACAAGAAGAAGCTAACCGCGATTGGTCGTAAGCTGGCAAAACTGCCTATCGATCCACGTTTAGCGCGTATGGTAATTGAAGCGCCACGTAACCGATGCCTACACGAAGTGATGGTGATCGCGTCTGCGTTGTCGATTCAAGATCCGCGTGAGCGTCCATCAGATAAGCAACAATCGTCTGATGACAAGCACAAGCGTTTCTTCGATAAAGAGTCTGACTTCATCACGTTTGTGAACTTATGGGATTACATCAAGCAGCAGCAAAAAGCATTGTCGAGTAACCAGTTCCGCAAACAGTGTAAGCAAGATTACCTCAACTATTTACGTATCCGTGAATGGCAAGATGTGTACTTCCAAATTCACCAAGCAATGCGTGAACTGGATACTAAGTTGAATACAGAACCGGGCAGCTACGATGGCATTCACATGTCACTGCTATCAGGTCTGCTTTCGCACATTGGTATGAAAGACCAAGAGAAGAATGAGTATCAAGGTGCACGTAATGCACGCTTCCACATCTTCCCTGCGTCTGGCCTATTTAAGAAACAGCCTAAGTGGATCATGTCTGCGGAGCTGGTAGAAACCTCAAAACTTTGGGGCCGTGTTATCGCGAAGATTCAACCTGAATGGATTGAACCGCTAGCGAAACACCTGATTAAACGCAGTTACAGCGAACCACATTGGTCGAAGAAACAAGCAGCGGTAATGGCACACGAAAAAGTGATGCTTTACGGAATCCCAATCGTACCTAAGCGCCTTGTGAACTACGGCGCGATTGATGCAACCGTCAGCCGTGAGTTGTTTGTACGCAGTGCATTAGTAGAAGGTGAGTGGGAAACCAAACACGCTTTCTTCAAGCAGAACCGCAAGCTTCTACAAGAAGTCGAAGAGCTTGAGCATAAATCGCGTCGTCGCGACATCTTGATCGATGATGATGAACTGTTCGACTTCTATGATCAACGTGTTGGCGAAGAGGCAGTGTCAGGCCGTCATTTTGATACGTGGTGGAAGAAGACCAGTCAGAAAACTCCTGAGCTGCTTAACTTTGAAAAGTCGATGCTGTTCCGAGGCGATGCTAGCCACGTTACTGATTTGGATTATCCGAACTTCTGGCACCAAAACGGTATTAAGTTGAAACTGAGCTACCAATTTGAACCAGGTGACGACAACGATGGTGTAACGGTACACATTCCGCTGCCTATCTTGAACCAAATTGACCAAAACGGTTTTGATTGGCAGATCCCAGGCCTGCGTCAGGAACTGGTGATTAGCCTAATTAAGTCACTACCTAAAACGCTACGCCGTAACTTTGTACCTGCGCCAAACTACGCAGATGCATTCTTGGCACGTGTGACACCGCTTGAAGCACCGTTACTGGATTCTCTTGAGAAAGAGCTACGCCGCATGACGGGTGTGGAAGTGGTACGTGATGACTGGAAGTTAGACCAGATTCCAGAGCACTTAAAGGTAACATTCCGCGCTGTAGATCATCGCAAGCGTAAGCTGAAAGAACAGAAAGATCTGCATGAGTTGAAAGAGAGCCTGAAAGACAAGGTTCAAGAAACGCTTTCTAAAGTGGCAGACGACGATATCGAGCAGCAGAACCTGCACACGTGGAGCTTTGGTGAATTACCAAAAGTCTACCAACAGAAACGTGGTGGCTACGATGTTAAAGCCTTCCCTGCGCTGGTGGATACCAAAGACAGCGTAGAGATCAAACTGTTCGAAACCGAGCAAGAGCAAATCTCGGCAATGAAATCGGGTCAGCGTCGTTTAATCTTGTTGAACGTGCCATCACCGATCAAATACTTGCACTCGAACCTGCCGAACAAATCGAAACTTGGCTTGTACTTCAACCCATACGGACAGGTACTCGATCTTATCGATGACTGTATCGCTTGTGGTATTGATAAGCTGATTGAAGAGAAGGGCGGTTTGGTTTGGGAACCAGAGCAGTTTGAAGCTCTGAAAGAACACGTACGTGCAGAGCTGGGTGATACCGTAGTAGAGATTGCTCAACAGGTTGAAACCATCCTAACCACGGCATTCAGCATCAGTAAAAAGCTGAAAGGACGCGTGGATCTTTCTATGGCATTCGCACTTTCTGACATAAAAGCTCAAGTAGAAGGTTTGATTTTTAAGGGTTTTGCCACAGAATGTGGGTGGAAACGCTTGCCGGATATTCTACGCTATATGAGAGCGATTGAACGCCGCATGGAAAAACTGCCAATTGACCCGAACAAAGATCGTCTTCACATGATCAAAGTTGAGTCAGTAATGAATGATTACAAAGAACTGCTGAATAAAATTCCAAAAGGGATCGCGGTTCCAGAAAATGTAAAAGAGGTTCGTTGGATGATAGAAGAGCTTCGTGTAAGCTTCTTCGCACAGCAGCTCGGTACGCCTTACCCAGTATCAGATAAGCGTGTTAAAAACGCGATTGATGCTTGCTAAAGGAATAAAGCTAGACGCAATGGCAAGGTTTGGGTATAAATCTTGCTTATTGCATTACTAATTGAATAGTTATTACATACAGGGCGACTTGGTGGCAATTTATTACCACTCAAGGCCTGCCACTAGGACGAAAAAGGTCGAATATGAAAAAAACGTTATTGGCACTAGCACTACTAGGTGCATCTTCAACAGCAATGGCTGATTCTTGGTTGTACGGCGGTGTAATGGGTGGTCAAAACTCATTCGCTGGTGAAGATGAAAACGCGGTGGGCATCCACGTAGGTACAGGTATCCTTCCACTAATCGGTGTTGAAGCGGGTTACTGGGATCTAGGTTCTTTCGGCAGCGTTAATTACGGCAACCGCGATCTTAAGAATTTAGACGCAAGCACTGCTTACCTAGCGATTAAACCAAGCATCGATTTTGGTCCTCTTCACGTATACGCGAAGGGTGGTCTTCACTCTTACGAGCTTAAAGCTGATGGCTTCAAGCAAGACGATGTTGATATCATGTACGGTGTAGGCGCTGAATACTTCATCTTTGGTCCACTATCTGTAGGCGCTAGCTACCAAAACTTCAAAATGAAAGATGACGACTCTGGCGTATTCACGCTAAACGCAACTATCCACCTACTGTAATTACTTGCAGTCAGTGACAGACGTACCGTTGGTCACGGATATTTGTAGAGTTCGTAAGAATTCGTAAAAAATGCCAGCTTGATAGCTGGCATTTTTGTATCTGTTAACCGTGTAATCGCTACTCTGTTTTCTTATAACAGATAGCAAGCGGATGGTTATTTTTTACTGTTCAGAATACGCTGAATTCTTGGGTTAATCGCTTTACCGTGTTTACTTTCGTACTCTTCACGTTTTAAATCGTTCAGGTTCTTTACAGAGTTAGCGGCAAGAAGGAATTCTGGTAACTCAGTTTCAAGCATGCCTTTCTCATCTAAACGTTTTGCTTCCAAGTAGTACTTCTTAAACAGACCATCCAGCTTGTTTTCAGCCGTACGCTTCAAGTCATACAGTTTGTTCTGAATCAGCCATTTTTCAATTATGTTGGCAGCGGTGCGAGACAACACACGGATACGGCTATCCAGCAACTCTTCTTCAGTTAAAGAATCTTTCAGGATCCACAGCTCACCCATTTGCGGCGGCCAGCTGTTGCCAAGCTGAATACGTTCGTGGCAGTGCATTAAAACGCGGTTAAGGCCGTCTGAATCAACAGAGTTGGCAAACTCAATGAACTTACCGCTTGGCTCACTACCGTACTGATATTCCCACTGCGTTTCGTACACGCTCAAGAAAGAGCCGAACACGTGAATACACCAATCGGTTAGTTCCAGCTCTGCAGGATCTTGATCAACAACAGGTACTTGTTGAGACGCACCAGAATCCGCAGCTTGTGCAGCCGCTACTTTCACTTCGGTACTTTGCGCTTCAATCACTTCAGGTACTAATGGACCTGTAGCGTCAGGTACAACAGGTTGAGCTGGCTCAGAAGGTTGGCTTTTTGCCTTTTTGAATGAGCTGCTGCCTGAAGCGTTCAGATGGGCTAAGCTTTTGTCTATACCCATTTCCTTGAGCTTGTCCTGCATTTCCTGAATATTGAGAGGTCTTCTGCTGTTGTTGTCTTTCATTTTGCTTCTCGTTAACTAGCCAGTACTGCAGCTTGGATTCAATCCGAGATAATGGCATTAATTCATTGGCTTTGGCTTTATACCAGAGGACAAATTTCTTCCATACTAAACTATGGTCACCGGTCAAACCGGAGAATTTAAACGCACGTTCTGCCCATGATGGTATCTCTTCTTCGTTGAGATCATGAGTAGAGACGGTGTTGCTGTTCATTGAGCCTCGACCTTGTGGGCGAGGGGCCTGCTGCATGTGTTGCATTGGTGCCGGAGCAGGCTGAAACTTAGGTGCAGGTGCAGGTGCAGGTGCAGGTGCAGGTGCAGGTGCCGTAGAGTAGACCGGAATACTATTGGTCGGTTGAACCTCAACGTGCGCCGCAGTTTGCTCTTGCTCAATGAGCATTTTGAAAACGTGAATCTCTTTTTTATCCCGATAATCTACTTTTATCTTATCGAGAAAACCTTGGTCGACTAAACACTTAAGACAGTCGGCTAAACCAAACGTAGAGAGAGCACAAAGTTGACCTGCTGTTTGTAGGCACACATTGGTGTAGCCGAATTCGTCAGCACCGTCTGCAAGCATCAATAAAACCAGCTTTTCTGCAGGGCTAGAAGTATTCACTTGCCAAGCTAAATAAGAATATTTGGCGCTCAATATCGTGTTCTCAAAAAAGGTAAGTCGTTGTCACTATTGTAAGTCACCCCTTACCGAATTTATAGCAACTTAACAGAAAACGGCATTAGTAAGCCAAATATTGACCATAAGGAGACGTCTGCCCCATAAAGTAAGCCTACAGTCATTCATTCTTGTGGTTTAAGCTAGGAATCATTGGGCATGAATACGCATAGCAGCTTAAAGTGCCGACATTCTTTGTTAGGTTAAGAATGCCCAATTCGCGTCCACATTCTGTTGGTCACAATACAGGTCTTCTTTTAAAGTCTTCTCTTTAGGTCAACTATTGATGATTTTCTTAGCTATATCCCATTTATTCTCTTTCCATTCACAAAATGTATTTAATTTATAAAACCCCTTGATATGATCAATACTTGCGCTATTATGACGATAAGTCAGAAATGACGAAGCGTCACAAAATGGTTAACTACATGAATTTACTATTCGTGTTAATATATTGGATAGGAGTGTTTTAAATACTGGCGAAGCTTAGATAACGGCTAAGCTCATATACGGACTAAAAAATTATGTTTGGCTTTGGTTGTAAAGGCGATAAACAAGGTATCTTTGGTTGCAAAGGCGTGTTGTCTAAAAAGCAGCAGTCTATTGCAGACCGAGAAGTAGAGTTGATGTTGTTAGCAAAAGATCTGGTTCGAGAACAAGGGTTCGGAAACCTCACGATGGACAAGCTAACGGCAGCGAGCTCTTATTCTAAAGGTACGATATACAATCACTTTTGCAGCAAAGAAGACGTCGTTTTAGCGTTATGTATTCACTCTCTCAAGACAGAAGCAATGATGTTTGCTCGCTCTGGAGAGTTTGAAGGCAACACACGTGAAAAGATCGTCGCATTGCACGTTGCTTACCGAATCTATGCTCGCATGGAACCGGTACTATCAACCTGTGCGATCATGGCTAAAAGCCCGTGGGTACTAGAGAAAGCGTCTAGTGCACGCGTCGCCGAGATGAATGAACTGGAAGAGTTGGTGATTGAACAATGCGACTCTATGGTTAACCAAGCGGTAGAAGCGGGTGACCTAAAGTTCTCTTCTGGCGTTGGCTCAGATGCCATCGTTTTTGCTAACTGGTCAATCGCATTTGGTTCAAATGCCTTGTCACAGAACGCATCAAACAGTCATTGTATTAAGCGGTTACAAGACCCGTATTCAGTATTACACAACGCGAACATGATTCTAGACGGCCTAAATTGGCAGCCCCTTTCTAGTGACTGGGATTACCGCAAAACTTGGCGTCGTGTAGAACAAGAACTGTTCAGTGAAGAGATCGCTTACTTAGAGTCTGTAGGTCGATAGCTTCCGTTAAGCCCACACATGTGGGTTTATTAATAACCATTTTTGACGATTCGTCACAAACTTGAGACTGACCGACTGTGGTTGCTGTTTTCTTGAGTGTTTGACTAAGCATTGTGTCTTTTGTCAGCTTCGGCTGGCTTTTTATGACACAAATATGACGAATCGTCACAAATGGAGACTGTGATGAAACATGACAGCCAGAAGCCCACGTTCGATCAGCAAAACCGAGATAACCCTAATGCCGATAGCGCAAACACGGATCTAAACAGTTGGCACTCAATACCTACCAAGCGTTCGTTTATCGTTCTGCTGGTGGTGTTTTCAATCATCATTCTCTCTGCATTAGGGGCTAAGAACCTCTACTTTAGAGGGGACTACAACATCTTCTTCGAAGGCACCAACAAGCAGTTGATGGCGTTCGATGAAATCCAAACCACCTTTGCAAAAACCGACAACCTTGCGATTGTTGTCGCACCTGAAGATGGCAATGTCTTCACCCCTGAAACTCTCACCCTGATTCAAAATCTCACGGTTGATGCGTGGCAGATCCCGTATTCAAGCCGTGTCGATTCCCTTGCTAATTATCAGCACACCGAAGCCATTGAAGATGATCTTTTGGTAGAAGACTTGCTGTATGAAGAGTACGAACACACACCAGAACGCATCGCCAAAGTAAAACAGATCGCCCTTAACGAGCCGTTGCTTAAGAATGCCTTGGTGTCGGCCTCTGGCGATGTGACGATTGTGAACGTCACCGTGCAACTGCCAGAAGTGGACAAAACCGCAGAAGTGCAAGAGGTGATTGCGGCAATCAATACCATGATCGGCAAGTACCAAGCTCAGTATCCTAATGTCGAATTCCATAAAGCGGGCATCATAGCCATGAACAACGCATTTATGACTTCGGCTCAAGAAGACAGCTCAACGCTCGTTCCCTTAATGCTGTTGGTGGTACTGGTGTTCCTGACCTTTATGCTGCGCTCGTTCTTTAGTGTGGTGGCTACCTTAGTTGTGATTATCTCTTCGATTGTCGCGACCATGGGATTGTCTGGTTGGGCAGGGATGTTCTTGAGTACCGCAACCGTGAATGTGCCAACCTTGGTTTTAACTTTGGCGGTGGCTGATTGTGTTCACGTGATTGTGACCATGAGACAAGCGATGCAGCGGGGGATGGAGAAAGCACAAGCCATTCAATACAGCATCAAGCTCAATGCGATGCCGATTCTGATCACCTCGGTGACCACTGCGATTGGTTTCCTGATGATGAACATGTCGGACTCACCAGTGCTGCGTGATTTCGGTAACTTATCGGCACTGGGTGTACTTATTGCGTGCTTCTTGTCTGTGACTATGTTGCCAGCGTTGCTAAAACTGCTGCCAGTCAAACGTCTACCTGCCAACCCTAAGGCGGCAGACAAAGTCACCTTCATGGATAAGCTGGGCGATTTTGTCGTAACTAACCGTAAAGCACTGCTGCCGATTTCTACGCTAGTGATTGTTGGCGCTGCCGCGTTAATTCCGCTCAACAAAGTCAACGATGAATCGGTGAAGTATTTCGATACCTCAAGTGAATTCAGACAAGCGGCTGACTTCATGGAAGAGACCGTCAGCGGCATGACAACCCTCAGTATCGCAGTGAAAACTAACGAGTCTCAAGCGATTGCTGATCCTGTGTTCTTGCAAGCAATTGGTGACTTTACTAAGTGGCTACGCGTTCAACCAGAAACTGACCATGTGGCAACGCTTTCTGATGTTTATATGCGTTTGAACAAGAATATGCATGCCGACGACGACAGCTACTACAAGCTACCGCTGAACCGTGAACTTGCCGCGCAATATCTGCTGCTTTACGAAATGTCTCTGCCGTACGGCTTGGACTTGAACAACCAGATCAACGTCGATAAATCATCGATCAAAATGGTACTCACCGTCGATAACCTTGGCAGCGTTGAGCTAGTCGAACTCGAAGAGCGCATTTACTCATGGTTTGCAGCCAATGCACCGCAATATGAAGTGGTGGCTTCGAGCCCGTCACTGATGTTTGCTCATATTGGCGAAACCAACATGGCGAGCATGCTATCAACTTTGCCTATCACCCTAGTGCTTATCTCTGGCTTGATGATCTTTGCATTGCGCTCGGTTCGCTTAGGCATGATCAGCCTAGTGCCCAACATTGCGCCTGCGATCATTGGCTTTGGTTTATGGGCGCTTATCTCAGGTGAAATCAACCTCGGTTTGTCAGTCGTGGTCACGCTCACGTTGGGTATCGTGGTTGATGATGCGGTGCACTTCTTGAGTAAATACCAGCGCGCAAGAATCGAAGGGAAATCAGCAGAAGAAGCGGTTCGATACGCTTTCCACACCGTAGGTCGCGCTTTGTGGATCACCACTGTTGTGCTAGTGGCCGGTTTCTCTGTACTGGCGATGTCGAGCTTCAGACTCAACTCCGACATGGGCTTACTCAGCGCGATTGTGATTTTCATTGCGCTGGTGGTCGATTTCATCTTGCTACCAAGCTTACTGATGATCTTCGACAAACAGACCCACTATTCAGCTAAAACTCAGCACGAATCAAAGCCAGATACCAAGTCGCAGCCTAGATCGACAGCCGAACTGACTACTTCGACCAAATAAGGAAACGTCGGCCTGCTGCGGTGGGCTGACTCAAGGAGATATTTATGAAAAGCGTTAAACAAACATTCGCTACTACATTACTTACTGTTAGCTCGTTGGCACTGAGCACATTCGCCGCTTTCCCAGCATTAGCAGACCCAGCGAAAGGCTTAGAAATTGCCGAGCAACGTAAAGCGGTCGATGTCGGGTGGGGCGATTCTGTCGCGACCATGGAGATGCTACTTCGCAACAAACAGGGCGAAAGCAGTACACGTCTGATGCGATTGAAATCATTAGAAGTCGATAACGATGGCGACAAAGGCTTAACCATTTTTGATGAACCACGCGACGTAAAAGGCACGGCTTTCCTAAACCATTCGCACATCACCAAATCCGATGACCAGTGGTTGTATCTTCCTGCACTCAAGCGTGTAAAACGCATCTCTTCACGCAACAAATCTGGCCCGTTTATGGGCAGTGAATTTGCGTATGAGGACTTAAGCTCGTTTGAACTTGAAAAGTACACCTTCAACTACATTGAAGACGCGAAACTGGAAGGCGTAGACACCTTTGTTTTAGAGCAAGTACCGACCGATAAAAACTCAGGCTACACCATGCAAAAGGTATGGCTAGACCAACAGCACTACCGCCCAATGAAAGTCGAGTTTTACGACCGCAAAGGCGCACTGCTTAAAACTCTATCGTTCCAAGATTACAAACAGTACCTAAACCAATACTGGCGCGCACACACCATGGCGATGCAAAACCATCAAACAGGCAAAAGCACCGTATTAACCACGACAGATTTAGTGTTCCAGACCGGTCTTAAAGACAAGGATTTCCAAAAGAACACACTAAAACGTGCGAAATAAGGCAGGAATATGAAAAGGATTGTGGCAACAGGAACCCAATTATCCTTAACCTTGGCGGCGACCGTCGGGCTTATGCAGGTGTCGTTGCCTTGTGTGGCGGCAGGCTTTAGTCCTGATATCGCAGGGCAGGTTAACCTTGAACATAGGCAGTTCTTTAGCGACGGCTTACAAGGGCAAGACAAAGGACAAAGCTCACTGGTGTTGCAGCCAGAGTTTTACTGGGAGCAACAAGAGGGCAACGGCAGCATTACCTTCACCCCGTTTTATCGCCTAGACAGTGAAGACGATGAACGAACTCATGGTGATATTCGCGAAGCCTTGTATTTAACCTATTGGGATGATTACGAACTGCGAGCGGGTGTTGGAAAGGTATTTTGGGGCGTAACCGAATCGGCGCATTTAGTGGATGTGGTAAACCAGACCGATGCCATTGAATCGGTCGATGGCGAATCCAAGTTAGGTCAGCCTATGGTGCACTTCACCTCGATAAAAGAGTGGGGCACCATAGACGCCATGTTACTGCCGTATTTTCGTGAGCGTACCTTCGCAGGCGAAGACGGTCGATTAAGGCCAACCGTGCCAGTATCGGACGATGCGCTTTACGAATCTTCACGAGAAGAAAAACACGTTGATGTGGCATTGCGTTACAGCCAAATGTACGGTGATTGGGATGTCGGTTTAAGCTACTTAGGCGGCACAAACCGCGACCCTTATTACCGTGTGGAAGGCAATCAACTCAAGCCATACTACGCCCAAATGCAACACTTCGGATTGGATGTTCAAGGCATTATCGGTGACTGGTTATGGAAGCTGGAAAGCATTTATCGCGACAGCTACGACAACCATACCGGCGTGGCGACAGGCTTTGAATACACTTGGGTAGGGGCGCTTGAATCGTACTGGGACATCGGCTTCATCGCTGAATACCTGTATGACAGCCGAGGCAACAATGCCCAAACCATCGGCCAAAATGATGTGTTCCTTGGCGCCCGTTTCGCTTTGAACGATGAAGACGGCACCGAAGTGCTTACTGGTATCACTCAAGACTTAGATAACAGTGATGTCTACAGTGCCAAGCTAGAGGCATCGAGCCGTATTAACAACAATCTCAAGTGGCGACTGAATGCTTGGTTGTTTGAGAACGAAACCCCAGAGGACTTGTTGTTCTTCGCACGCAAGGATGACTTTGTTGAGATGGCGTTGGAATATTATTTCTAATGTTAGCTTCGTGGGGCGTTCCTGTTGGGGGGGACGTCTCAAATTTAAGATGAGCCATATTTAGAATGTTCAAAGTCGTCTTTTTATAAAGTGGATCAAACAATCGAATAAACCTACATGTAAAATGGTTATATTTTTTCAGTATCTATAACCTCCGAATATGCATGTAAATCGTGCTGGTGGTATCGGCCTTAAGGGATTTATGAATTCATTTAATTGGGATAAAAACTTTGAAACAGGCATTGGTGTTGTAGATGAACAGCATCAATATCTTGTTGGTATTATCAACCACTACGGAAATCTGTTGTCAGAGAACACTATCTCTATCGACGACATAAACGTCGCTTTACTCGATCTCACATGCTATGCCGAATTTCACTTTAAAGAAGAAGAATCTTTGATGAGAGATTGCGGTGTGTATGAGCGACACATTGAAGAGCATATCAAAGTGCATCGTGTATTTATGCAAGATATCTACAGTATGCAAGCTTTCATCATGGAAGAAGATCAGTCGTCAGCACGGCAGTTACTTGATTTATTGATCCACTGGCTTGCTTACCACATCCTCGGCATCGACCAAAACATGGCGCGACAAATGACCGCGATAGAAGAGGGCGCGACACCTCTGCAAGCCTTTGAAGCGGAAGAAAAGCAGCAAGATTCTGCGACTGTCCCGCTGTTGGCTGCGCTTAACGGCCTGTTTGAACAAGTCTCTGAACGAAACAAACAGTTGTTACGCTTCAACCAGTTACTCGAAGATAAAGTTGAGGAACGTACGGCAGAATTAAAACGAGCGAATAAGAGACTTGAAGAACTGTCATTAACCGACTCTCTTACTAATTTGCATAACCGTCGTAGTGCTTTTAAACAGTTAGCGCTGCATTGGCAAGACTCCAAAGAACTGGGCATGCCTTTAGTGTGTATTATGATTGATGCCGACCACTTCAAGCGCATTAATGACACCAGCGGCCATGATGCAGGCGACTTGGTGCTACAAACCCTCTCGCGTGAACTGAAAAACACGTTCCGTAATGATGATATTGTTTGCCGGTTAGGTGGCGATGAGTTCTTGGTTATTTGCCCAAACACCGACCTTAAAGGTGGGATGTACATCGCGGAAACCGCTCGACAGAAAGTGTCTGAATTAGAGGTTGAAACCAGTCATCAAGTTTGGATTGGCAGTATTAGTGTCGGTGTCGCTGAAATGACCCAAGAATTCGAAACCATGAACGAATTGATTAAAGCGGCGGATGAGTCCGTCTATTTAGCAAAAAACGCAGGGAAGAACAGCGTTTGTTCTATTCAGATCTAGCCTTCAGGTCATTTCCAAATTAAGAAGTGGAACCTGTAATTGTTCCACTTCTTCCTACTCCTCATTAATATCCTGTTAAATTTGCCGTGTTTTTAGGCAATAACTTGTTCTTTTAGCGATTCAATTTGGCATTGGTTGCGTGTTTGATTACTATGTGTAGCTATCTAAAAAAACTAATCATCCGATACGGACACTACCAACTGGTAGATGAGGAAATGATGCAACATCTAGAAGAGATCATTGCTAATGCAACGACTGCTATTGATACAGCAGATTCGTTAGTCGCACTTGATGAAGTGCGAGTTCAGTATTTAGGTAAGAAGGGTGAATTAACTCTTCAACTACAAAGCCTAGGTAAACTTCCACCTGAAGAGCGTCGCACTGCTGGTCAAGAGATCAACAAAGCGAAAGGTGCTGTTCAACAAGCGATCGCAGCTCGCAAAGACGCACTACAACGTGCAGAGCTTGAAGCGAAACTAGCTGAAGAAACTATCGATGTGAGCCTACCAGGTCGTCGCATTGAGAACGGTGGTCTTCACCCAGTTACTCGCACTGTTGAGCGTATCGAACAGTTCTTTGGTGAGCTTGGCTTTAGCACTGAGTCTGGCCCTGAGATCGAAGATGCATTCCACAACTTTGATGCACTAAACATCGCAGACGATCACCCAGCTCGTACTGATCACGATACTTTCTTCTTCAACCCTGATCTAATGCTACGTACGCACACTTCTGGTGTTCAAATCCGTACGATGGAAAACGGCAAACCGCCTTTCCGCTTCATTGCTCCGGGTCGTGTTTACCGTAACGACTACGATCAAACTCACACGCCAATGTTCCACCAAGTGGAAGGTATGTTAGTTGATGAGAACGTAAACTTCGCACAACTTAAAGGCATTCTTAACGATTTCCTTTGTAACTTCTTTGAAGAAGAAGTTGAAGTGCGTTTCCGTCCTTCATTCTTCCCGTTCACAGAGCCTTCAGCTGAAGTTGACGTGAAACGTAAAGATGGCAAATGGCTAGAAGTTCTAGGCTGTGGCATGGTTCACCCTAACGTACTTCGCTCTGTTGGCATCGACCCTGAGAAATACTCTGGTTTTGCATTCGGTATGGGTGTAGAGCGTCTAACGATGCTTCGTTACGGCGTAAATGACCTTCGTGCGTTCTTCGAGAACGACCTTCGTTTCCTTAAACAATTCAAGTAATCCGGGGCAGTCAAAACTATGAAATTCAGTGAATCTTGGCTACGCGAGTGGGTTAAACCTGCAATTAACAGCGAAGAGCTAGCTCACCAAATCACTATGGCTGGTTTGGAAGTTGACGATGTAGAACCTGTTGCTGGTGAATTCACCGGCGTTAAAGTAGGTAAAGTGGTTGAGTGCGGTCAGCACCCAGACGCAGACAAACTACAAGTTACAAAAATTGATATCGGCGAAGAAGAGCTTTTAGACATCGTATGTGGTGCATCTAACTGTCGTCTTGGCCTAACTGTAGCAGTAGCAACAGTTGGCGCAGTACTTCCTGGTGACTTCAAAATCAAGAAAGCAAAACTACGTGGCGTTCCATCGCACGGCATGCTTTGTTCTTTCTCTGAGCTAGGTATCGACGTAGAGTCTGACGGCATCCTTGAGCTGCCAGAAGGCACAACGCTAGGTATGGACGTACGTGAGCTTCTTGAGCTTAACGACGTAACTATCGATGTAGACTTAACAGCAAACCGCGCAGACTGCTTCAGCATCCGTGGCCTTGCTCGTGAAGTTGGCGTACTAAACCGCGCAGACGTTACAGAGCCAACAGTTGAAGCTGTTGCAACAAGCATTGAAGACACAGTATCTGTTGAAATTAAAGCAACTGATGCTTGTCCACGTTACCTTGGCCGTGTGGTTAAGAACGTAAACGTGAAAGCGGAAACACCAATCTGGATGCAAGAAAAACTGCGTCGTTGTGGTATCCGTTCAATCGACCCAGTTGTAGACATCACAAACTACGTGATGCTAGAGCAAGGCCAACCAATGCACGCATTTGATCTAGCTAAGATCGAAGGCGGCATCGTGGTTCGTCTAGCAGAGCAGGGCGAGAAACTAACACTTCTAGATGGTAACGAAGCTGAACTAAACAGCAACACACTTGTTATCGCAGACCACAACAAAGCACTAGCAATCGCTGGTATCTTTGGCGGTCAAGATTCAGGTGTTACGACTGAAACAACAGACGTACTTCTTGAAGCAGCATTCTTCGCACCGGATCATATCCGTGGTCGCGCACGTGCTTACGGCCTTCACACAGATTCTTCTCTACGTTTCGAACGTGGTGTTGATTCAACGCTACAAGCAGCAGCTATGGAGCGTGCAACACAGCTTCTAGTTGAAATCTGTGGTGGTGAAGTTGCGCCAGTAAACGGCAGCGAATCTGAAGCTGATCTTCCTAAAGCAAACGTAGTTGCTCTACGTCGCGCTAAGCTAGATAGCCTACTAGGTCACGAAATCCCATCTACAGACGTAGTGGAAATTCTTACTCGCCTAGGTTGTAACGTTGAAACGACAGAAGCAGGTTGGACGGCAACGTCTCCATCTTGGCGTTTTGATATCGCAATCGAGCAAGACCTAATTGAAGAAGTAGGTCGTATCTACGGTTACGATAACATTCCAAACCAAGCGCCTAAAGCGGCACTTAAAATGAATGACCACAAAGAAGCTAACCAACCGCTTAAGCGCGTTCGTGACCTTCTTGTAGACCGTGGCTACCACGAAGCAATCACATACAGCTTCGTAGAACCAGAACAGCAAAAGCTTGTTGTACCTGGTGTTGAGCCGCTAATTCTGCCATTCCCAATCTCTGCGGACATGTCAGCAATGCGTCTTGGCCTAATTCAAGGTCTTCTAAACACAGTTGTTCACAACCAGAAGCGTCAACAGTCTCGCGTTCGTCTATTCGAATCAGGCCTACGTTTCATCCCTGAAGCAACGGCTGAAAACGGCATGCGCCAAGAAATGATGCTTGCGGGCGTTATCTCTGGTACTCGTGGCGAAGAGCACTGGGACATTGCAACTAACACTGTAGATTTCTTCGATCTTAAAGGTGACCTAGAAGCCGTTCTTGAGCTTTCTGCAAACGAAATCGCATACAGCTTCAAAGCAGCTAAGCACCCAGCACTTCACCCAGGTCAAACTGCGGCTATCGTAGTAGACGGCAAAGAAGTGGGTATCATTGGTACTGTTCACCCAGAACTAGAGCGTAAGTTTGGTCTTAACGGCCGTACTATCGTATTCGAAATCGAATGGGCAGCTATCAACACTCGCGTGCTTCCAGAAGCAGTAGCAGTATCTAAGTTCCCTGCAAACCGTCGTGATATCGCAGTAGTTGTTGACGAAGCAGTAGCTTCTGGCGACATCGTAGAAGCGTGTATCACAGCGGGTGGCGAATTCCTAACAGGCGCTAAATTGTTCGACGTATACGTTGGCCAAGGCGTTGAAGAAGGTAAGAAGAGCCTAGCTATCGCACTTAGCCTACAGTCTGTAGAGCGCACACTTGAAGATGCAGACATCGCTGGTTCAGTAGATGCTATCGTAGCTTCAATCTCAGAGAAATTCGGCGCAGCACTTCGCGACTAATCTCTTCTGATAGATAGAAAAACCAAAGGCCTCGCATTGCGAGGCCTTTTTTTGTGGAGCAGGGCTCTAAATCGTAACTGGAAAGGTGAACTAAAGATTAGACTCTCGAGTGATTTTATTTAGTTCAATAAAATCAATGCTTTAAAAACAAGGGCGTAGTTGTCAATCTAGTTGATTTGATACTTATCTCGCCTCAATGTGAAGGCAGGGATTGTTCCTTCTAGTACCTCAACAATATGATTATTGATAATCTGAGATTCGATACCACCTGATATGAATGAAAAACGGTTGCCATCTTCTTTGTCTATTTCCACTTTAATAACTTGCTCTGAATCCGAAACAACAGCTAAATTAGGGTTGTGGGTTACCATTATAATTTGACGATTTAACTTAGCATCTCTGATATAAGGAACTAAAACCGTAGCTACGCTATTATTATCTAGGTTATCTTCTGGCTGATCAATTATTAATGGAATGTCTTCCTTATCTAGGACCAGGTAGAATACTAGCAGTAAAGCCCCTTTTTCTCCCGGGGATAACTGGTCTAAACTTTTTCCCTTTTGTCTTAAATCATAGTGCGGTGATAAATACTCTAATCCAAAAATAAGATCGTAGAGTTCTTTTCGGTTGTTCGTGACATCTCCTATAAATATTGGTGCTTCTTTCTTATTTTCTCGATGATCGCACTCAAGATAATCGATCAGTTTACAAAGGAAAGATGTGATACTTTCACCATCATCCCAATCCGTAGCTCCAATTAGATCTTCATCTAGTATTCTAGAACCTTCATCAACTCCAAAAAAAGTGCCAGAACGATTTTGCTTTATATTCCTAAGAATATTCTTTGCAAGGTCACTATCTGGATAAAAAGCGCTAACAATATTTAATCCAGAAACATCTGACCCATTTAATACTGGGTCAATTTCAGATTTAATATCGTCATAAAACTCTTTTATCTCAGATTTAATCTTGAATATTTCCCGTGTTTTACTTAAACGCTCTTCTCTTAAACCGTTTAGTTTTTCAGGTAAATCTTCGCTAATAAAATTCAAAGCTGCTATGTAATAATTTAATGTTCCATTTTTATCAGAGCTACCTTCGATCTCATCTTTGCGGACTTGCCAATTTGCGAGATTACGTAGGTAGTCTTGGTATACTTTTTGTTCTCCAGTAAACTGTGATTCAAGTATTGATATATCATGCTCATAGCGCTTTATTTTAGATTGTATATTTAATGTAGAGATATCCGCTTTCTGATAGTCATCGTGCAAAACAATTTCTTTTAGATCAGATTCCAGTTGATTCTCTACAATAGATATTTCTTTATCCAAAGATTCTTTATCAAATTTATAATCTATAAATTCTGAAATTTTTATTCCTAGAGGTTTTAGTTCATCATCGGCCTTTTCTAATATTTTATTAATATCGTCAAATTTTGATATTAATTCAGCGTTGAAACCCACTAGGCGACTTGTAAGTTGAGAACGGGAGCTAATCGATTCATTTAGCTCATTGAATTGTATTTGCAGTCGAGCCTTACTATCGATTAACTTTTGTAAAGTTGCTTTCTTTTCTCTTACTTCTTCGGTTTCTTCTTTTTTTGACGGGTCTGCAATTTCTAAAGGTTTTGTCGTAATGTGGACTCTTAATTCCTCTTGAACAATAGCTTTTTGACTAATAAAACTCTCTGCCTTGCTTGGACTGCTCCAATCTTCAAGATTTATTATTTTTTCATTTAAAGAGCGAACTTCTTCCAAAAGGTGATGAAGAAGTTTATTTACTGCCTCTTTTTTAAACGTGATTAGCTCGCTGAAAGTGGGTTGTCCAAAACGTTTATGGTAAGGAACATATTGAAAAACCACTTTTTCTACTTCAGCCCGAAAAGCTTCAACTTTCCCTATTTCATTACAAACTTTTTCAAAATAACTTTGAGGCAAGTAACGCACTAGTCGCTGTTGATTAGTATCTATCTCATGAGTGAGAAGTCTGTCACTCGACGTTTTACCGCTCTCGAAGGTTAACTTCGCACTAAATCTATCTGCGAGACCTCTTTTTTTAAATTTGTTTTTGTGTAGGAATAAAAAGTCATCTGAATGTTCTGAGTCAGCGCACATAGCAATGATGTCAGAAATTGCACTCTTACCGTTACCTTTATGTCCAATTATAGTGACCAACTCACTATTTAATGGGATATCAATATCCTCAAACCATTTATTCTTCGCATCATGTTTACCAGTCATAGAGATATTCAATGATTTTATATACTTTGTTCTATTTTCTCTAACCCTGGCTATTACTGGAGGTTCGTCACCGATATAAAATCTACTTTCTGGCTCGTTTAAAGCGTATTTTAGCCCAGCAAAATTTGGAGTACCCTTTATCCACATCTTTTGCTTACGTTTGTAGTGACCAATATGATGATTATCAGAACATATGATCATAGGTATTGTTCGATTTATATGAGGAAACACAAATTTTCGATAACCATCTTGGTCACTTTCCTTGCCAAGTTCGTATATATCCACTTCTTGTGCGATGTCGGTTTTCTGAGCGCTATTATGTGGTAGGGAATGTGTTATGTTTTCCACTGACCCACTTTTATCCCCAGCATGAATTGTTGTGATCCCACCTAAGCTTTTCACAAGCCTCATAGTATCGATTAGGTCGCAATATACTTCATTGTGTTTTAATTGCTCAGATTTGATTTTATGTAAATCAGTCTTGTATTGCAGTTGTCCCCATACATTATTGATATCGCAATTTTCTGGAAATATGCCAATGAAATGTATGGGTTCCTTACCCCTAGCATCAGATAAAAACTCAATACCTGGTAGTACTGTAATGCCTTCACTTTTCCCTAATGATTGTAAATCATTTAGACGCTCTATATCGATCACATGATGATCGGTTATAGCAAACACTGATATACCATTTTTCTTCATTTCGGCGATGATATCGGCGTTAGTTGCTGTTTTAGCTTTATAATCGTATGAAGATTGCGTATGAAAATGCAAGTCCCACTGATGCCACTCTGAACCTCTAGATTGCATTGATAAAACCTTTTATAAATAGTGATGGAGTTAAAATTACATCGTTCTTCCATCACTAGAATCAAACATAGACAAAGATTATCATATCAATTGGTTGAGTATTTTGAATTGACTCAATATTCGTTATCAATACTAAAAGTAAGCAACAAAAGATTGTTAACCCTTAGTTAAAACATCCTTGACCCGTCTACAGCTTCACACTTTATAGTGGCTATATTGATTGAGAGGGGCGCTTTCTGCGTTCCCTCCAAAGTAAGTAGAGAGACACTATGAAACGTTTAATACTAAACATCACACTCTTGATATTCATGACGCTTAGTAGCGTGAGTGCCATGGCTCATAATTCAAAAGTTAATTACGGTATTGCGATATCTCACGATGGTGAGCAAATTGCGTATAGCGAAAGTGGGAGTGGGGATACGACGCTGATCTTCATTCACGGTTGGAGCTTAGACAGTAGGCTGTGGCAAAATCAAGTTAGTGAAGGCTTTTTTACGTGCTGTACAGCTCCCGAAACGACTAGGGCAGATGCACGTAAGAATAGGCTGATAATCCCCTCCTAGCCTCCCCTTGGTTTACATCTCCAATCTCTTGTTTGGTTATGGGAAAGGGGAGGAACTGAATACCGGTCGCTGCATGTGCTGCTATATGTCCAGCGAAAAAGAATGTTCTCCCCCTCGAACGTTAATCTAAAGAGATCGTTTTACTCCATTTGAGGGGGATCTAGAGGGGGAGGCTTTGTTCTACTAGAACTAATCAATGCAACGTTGATGAAAGCGGTGAAGTCAGTGAAAGAGGGCAGTTGTAACTGTTCGAGAGAAAAACTAAGGCCTCGCGATTGCGGGGCCTTTTTGTTCTTTACGAAGTTCTCATCGACAAGTTTAGTTGAATCCCTTTGGAGTATCGAGACGTTAAGTAGTCGAGTCGCGTTAGTTTAATTTGTTTGCGAAATTTTGAAGTTGAACTCGTTGTTATGTGCTTCTAAATACTTTTCAAATCGATCACGATGAACTTCGCTTAGTTCTTCAGCGCAAAGTTCTTCTCCGCTTTGAATACCTAACCCTTTCAGTAAAGAAACATTTAGTTTGGGTGATAACCGCGATATGTACTTCGAGCCTTTTTTGATGAAGGTTAGTAAGTGAGCGTCAAATAGTTTATCAATATGAGCACAAAGTAGGATACCATTTGCGCCATCAAGTCTCTGTTCATCACTGTCACATTTGGACCAAGGAACTATGTGAGATGCAATCAAAATCTCGCGTACACTTGTAAGTGTTAATGCACAGCACTCACCATTTCCCCATGAGTTGATAACGTTTTGTCTAAATTGTCCCTGCCCAATACGAGAGAGAACTAAGCTTTCACGTTCTGTCTTATCGGTAGTACTGCCGAATATACCGTTAACGTCTTGCGCTACGTTGGGTAAAGGCATTTTTGAGTACTTTGCTTTATGGTTACCGATCGCATAGTACTCATCGCCAATGACCTCAAGGGACATCTCAGACACTTCTTCTATGTACTCTTTTATTTTGGCGCTGCCTGTATCAACATAACTGTCGTTATCTTCATCCCAGATTATTGGAAATGTTCTTAATGAATAACGTTCATTTTCCACCAACTTGATGTACTCAAGAGCTTCGCCAAATGCATTGACCCTACGTCCTTCGTTATTGAACTCCCAGTCCATAGAAAAAATCAACGATCTTTCTCGGTCTGTATTGACATCCCATGCACCAAAATACACTTCCTTTTTTTCGTGATTAACAAAGGCCCACCCATAACGAGCATTTCGATTCGTTGCGCCGTAGGATTCCATAAATTTTTTGCGTGACATTGTCTACCTTACTTTTTAGTTAGCGTTTCTTAATTTTAATCTAGGAGTTGTTTACATAGTGAATAGCCGTCAAATCAGGAGGAGACCGTCCAATCTAGTAGTTAATCAACGTTCATTATAAAGAAATGATCGGGTAAAGGCTTATGAAACTATTGGTGAGCGAGCGCTCTACATTAAACAATGCGTAAGTGATTTAGCTGAGACACAAAGCCTTGCCACTACAGTCTACAACTTCACACTTTATAGTGTCTACATTGAATGAGAGGGGCGCTTTCTGTGTTCCCTCCAAAGTAAGTAGAGAGACACTATGAAACGTTTAATTGTAAACATCACACTCTTGGTATTCATGGCGCTTGGCAGCATTAATGCAATGGCTCATGATTCAACGGTTAAGTATGGTATCGCGATATCTCACGATGGTGAGCAAATTGCGTATGGCAAAAGTGGGAGTGGGGATACGACGCTGATCTTCATTCACGGTTGGAGCTTAGACAGCAGTTCAACACAACATCAATGAAAGCGGTTAAGTCAGTGAAGTAGGGCAGTTGTAATCATTGTATAGCTAAAACTAAGGCCTCGCGTGTGCGAGGCTTTTTTTGTTCGTTGGAGGCTTTGCTAGATACATTCAATTCAATTTCCGACTAATGATCGCATCGTTCACTCGTTTATGGTCCTTAAACGACGGCCTCATAGTTATATAAATGGTCTACCAACCACCCCTAGATACGTACTTAGCACCACTGTTATTAGCAAGGGCTGACCGAATCTAGTGGTGCTTTCTATTGATAATCACTTTAACTATGTGTTTAGGACGTTCTGCTATGGCTAAGAAAATAATATTCATTCATGGTCGCGCTCAAAAGCCCGATAAAGCTCCCCTTCAAGCACTCTGGTACGAGGCTATAGAACATGGCTTGCAGCGAGATTGTGGAGACTCAAGTTCATTACAAGCTTTTAAAGATGTCGATAAACGGTTTGTTTATTACGGTGAACTATCAAACACATTGTTAGAGAAACTAACGGAAGACCCTGCAAGTCGGCAGCAAGCGTTGTCTGAACTCAAAAAGTACAAGACAAGCCAGTTCAATAAAACAACGTATAACAAGGTATCTAAAATTGGTTTTCTAAAAGAGGCGTTAGCAGATACTTTTTCATCGCTATTTGGAAAACTGGGTGTGGCTGAGACACTCATAATGAAGGTCGCGCCGGACATGGCGCATTATTGGTATGAAGATACCTATTTTGGCAGCGATGTCAGGCATAGGCTAATGGTTGAGCTGAAGGAAGCGCTTGATAATCAGGATGACGTGATGATTGTATCGCACAGTCTCGGGTCGATGATCAGTTATGACGTGCTGTGGAAGTTGTCTCATTACGGAGAGTATAGACACGACTATGGTGCGGATAAGAAGGTCAACTTATTGCTGACGCTCGGGTCCCCGTTAGGCGATGAAAACGTAAAAGATAGGCTAAAAGGGAGCCGCTTGAAAGATGAGAAGAAGTACCCTTTAAACATTCAGCAATGGATAAACATATCGGCAGAAGATGATTTTATCTCTCATGACAGCAAAATTAGAAATGACTTTAAAGATATGCTCAAACTTGGTCTGATACCCGGCGGAATGAAAGATATCAACCCAGTCTATAACCTTAATATTCGAAACGGAAAAAGCAATCCGCATGCTTCCATCGGTTATCTAATTAATCCTAAATTCATCAAAGTATTGGATGAATGGCTCTCTAGTTGATGTGGTTTTACTATCGCCAATTACTTCGGTGATCGTTCGTTGAAACTTAGATAAAACAAAGCCTCGCGTGCGCGAGGCCTTTTTGTTTGTGCTGACGAGGCAACTGACTTGGACAATATTAACTACTCTGTGTAGATAGCTATTCCATTAACCGTCTGTTCTGAAACAGGGATTAAGTACTGGTAGTCTGTGCCGACGCCTCCCAATACTACAGAGCTGTTGCTTCCTGTCGCTTGAAGTAAGACCCCATTAGCTCCTAGTTTGGCCGCCTGATTTTTTAACTCTTCGATTGCATAGTCGATGGAGCCTTGTTTCGTCATCCCTGCATCACTAGATGCGTCAACTAAAGCTATTTTTTCATAGCTCTCAGGCGCTTCAAGATATAGCGTAACCTCTTGAGGTGTAATTGGGTCTCTGGCTTCACCGACTAATATTGCTGAACCAGATGCACAGCCAACTAAAAATAGCGTTATAGAAAGAGCTAAGGCTTTAAAGATATTCATTGGTATTAGGTCTGTTTCTGGAATTAGGCGCGGAGTATAGCGAAATAAGACCATCTTTTAATTATGGGTATTGTAACAAGTTGCGTTATTGCTTGTGAATCAGATGCATATGAGACTTGACCTATAATCCCCTCCTAACCTCCCCTTGGTTTACATCTCCAATTTCTTGTTGGTAGCGGGAAAGGGGAGGAACTGAATACAGATCGCTACATGTGCAGCGCCAAAGAATGTTCTCCCCCTCGGACGTATATCTAATGAGATCGGTGAACTCCATTTGAGGGGGAGCTAGAGGGGGGAGGTTTGGGTTTAATTGAACCGTTCCACGGAATTTCATTAACTGCGACAAGTCTGTGACTTTGTTTTACTTATTATTCAATCCAACTGGCACAGACCTGATTTGTACATCATCGTCAGCGACAAATAATAATCTCCAATGAATTTATCAAAGAAGTAAAAGCTCCCTGAATACTTATCAATCCCAAAAAATAACATTCTAAAAATGATCGTGTAACAATTTGTTAACGAGTTGTATTGTCTCTGTGTTCTTTGTCTTAGTTGCATATCGTTACCAAGCTCAGAACATACCATTATTTTTGAGGATCTGAATATGAACGGAAAACTAATAGCGGCTTTATCGTTAAAACTTAAGAAGCAAGATATCTCTAGCCAACCTCCAAGACTGGTACGCTCAAATGCTGCTTTTGAACCGAATCCAGCCCCGTCAGAACACCACAAAAAAGAGTCTCGCTAATTAGCTTGCTCCCTCTTAATAAGGCACTCGAGAGAGTGTCTTATTGAAGATGTGTGCTGAGGAAAGGAATGGTTTATGAATAATATACAAAACAGTCTCTATAGTTTATTTGACACCCAAGGTGTGAGTCTTTCAAAAGAATACAAGGATTGCATTGAGAAATATTTAGTATCTGATTTGTCTTTCACTTCTGAGATGATGAATGGTTTGGCTCGAACTATTTTTCAAAATAAAAAGATGATGGCTTACTACCTTTTACACAATGCAATCGATGAGGCTAAAGGTGCGGCAAGGTTACGAATGATCGCAGAGCGGTATGCAGATGATGAATTAAGGCCGCTTATGTTGCGTCATTATAACGATGAGATGAATCATTCTACGTTGTTTGCCAGCCTTATCCCTTTTACTGGGTACGAGACAGAAACGCATGAACATGAAGTTCAATATGAGTTAGATAAAGTCATGAACTTTGACGATGAGCTTAAGACATTCCTGTTTAGGGTTCACTCTATTGAAATACGTTCATGGCGTTTACTGTTACTGCATTTGGCGATCATCGATGAGTCTGACGATGATTACATGAAACAAATGCGTCCAACGATTCAAAAAATCTTAGAAGATGAAATGCAGCATGTGTGTTACACCGGGAAATATGTCAGTCGTTGGTTACATGCTGAGCCACACTTAAGCAAAGTTTTTGTTGAGTGCATTACCCACACGAATAAAGAAACATGGGAAGACCTCTCTTCGATGGCTTTATTCATGCGCGATCATATTCATGATTTTCTTTTAGAATCGGCGGTTTAAATGACTCTCTGGCTTAGGCTTTTAACATCGCGGAGCTCATTCGCGATGTTGGTTATCATCGCTATCGCGTCAGTGATAGCGAATACTGGATGGCGAGTCGTGATGAATAACTTCGCTGTCGACACTGTTGGTATGACCGGGGCTGATGTGGGTGTATTGCAGAGTGTCAGGGAAATCCCAGGCTTGCTCTCATTTACCGTTTTGTTTCTGTTGTTCATCGCTTCAGAACAAAGAGTCGCTGTACTGTCGGTTGCAATATTAGGGCTAGGCGTTGCCGTGACGGGGTATTTGCCTTCGATTTATGGCTTCTATTTCAGCACGACGATCATGTCTATTGGTTTCCATTATTTAGAAGCGGTGAACAAATCACTCTCAACACAGTTGTTAGCGACTAAGAACTTCAGTGAATCAATGGGGAAAATTCGATCTGCTGCCTCTTTCTTCTCGATGGTGACTTTTCTATGCATTATGGTCGCGAGCTATCTTTTTGACGTTTCAGATAAGGCTATTTTCTTTACTTGTGGAGCAATATGTTTCTGGCTAGCGGTGTACTTGGTCACGTTTAAAAATACTCATACAGAGGTTAAACAACACACTAAACTCATTGTCCGACGTGAATACACGACCTATTACATTCTTACCTTTTTGAGTGGAGCAAGAAGACAGATCTTTGTGGCATTTGCTGGCTTACTGATGGTGACCAAGTTCCACTATACGATTGCGATGATGGCCGCTTTATTTATGGTATCCAGCTTAGCAGCAACTCTTGCTCTACCTTATGTTGGGAGATTTATCGACCGAGTCGGAGAGAGGCTAGCTTTGATCATTGAGTATGCCGCGTTAGTGTTGGTGTTCCTATCTTACGCATTTGTGGATGATCATTATGCGGCAGCGGGGTTGTATGTTGTCGACAGTATCATTTTTAGTTTTGCGATCGCTTTGAACACCTACTTTAAAAAGACAATTCGGGAAGATGAAGTGGCTTCAACGGCGAGTTTGTCATTCACCATCAACCATATTGCAGCGGTGTTCCTACCATTTCTGTTGGGAATCATCTGGATGTCTGGTTATCAATGGGTGTTTGTTTCTGGAGCAGTGATTGCTTTGATTAGTCTGTTGGTTTCGTTGACTATGGGAACGCAGCTTCATCAGCGAATTAATGGATTCGATAAGCTACAGAAACAATAGCGACACTCATTTATCTCACTGGTTTGATAGATAAAACAAGGCCTCGCGATTGCGAGGCCTTTTTGCGTTCTTACTAAAACTAAATATTAATCGAGCTTAACGAAAGCTCGGGATAATCGCTGGAATCCCCGGTAGAAGGCCAACCAACGCCATTACACCACTAAGCACAATAAACATAGTTCCAGGCAACACCCAACGGCTCATTTTACTCAGTTCACTACTACGTTCTTTACAACCGACTAAGCCTAAGTTGTCCAACAGCATGGTGAGAGCCCAACCAAATGCAGGGTTAACGAGCGCTGAAGAAAATACAACAATCGCTGCCGACTGTGTGGTTTTTCCTTCACGCGTCATTTCCATTCCAGCTTCTAGCAATGGCACAAATACCCCAACAATAAGTGCTACACACAATACAGGTTGCCAGATAGCTAGATCCATCGGGTAACCCCAAACTGCGGCGATGATACAGAACAGAGCTGTGAGCAGCGCGCCAGCAGGAATAGGGCGTTTAGCTATCGCCGCTGGTACTATGTAAGTACCCCATGAAGATGTAAAGTTAGTACCGCCAAGCAGAGAACCGAACGTTTGACGAATTGATGCCGTGGTCATGGTGTCGTCGATGTTCATGTGTACTTTTTCGGTACGTTCTGGGTAGCTGATCTTTTGGAATACTTGATGCCCTAAGAAATCCGGTGACCACATCGCTACGGCTAGAATCGCAAACGGCAATACCACCATGAAGTGTTCAATCGTCGGTAGGCCTAGCATCCAACCTGTATCTTCTCCCCACCAATACATAGGGTTCATGTTGGGCAAGCCTGGCTCAGTGTGGAAAGCAAATGGGGCGCCCATGGCAAATGCAATCGTACCACCCAACAAGCAGCTAAGAGGTACTGCTAACCAACGTTTGCGGAAGTGTTCCAGTAGCGCGTACAAGATAATGGTGCAAAAGATCACCACAAACGCGATGTGGCTCATACCGATTCCTTCAGCCCAAGCGAAAAGCTTTTTCACTTGAGAGGCGGTTCCAACAAAGCCGAGGTAGAGCAATAAGCCGCCACACACGCCTTTACTGGTGAGGTTGGCCAACATGCTGCCACCTTTACTGATGGCTAAGATGAGGCCAAAAGCGCCAATCAACAGGCCAAACGCCATCGGGTGTCCACCTGCTGCAACCACAATCGGAATCAAAGGGATAAGTGGGCCGTGGGTCCCTGCGAGGTTTGCAGTCGGCAATAAAAAGCCAGAGAAAATAATAATGAAAACAGAGGCGATGAGCAGTTCATAACGAACGTTTTCTAGAATGAAGTCTTCATTTAATCCGAGAGCCCCAGCAAAGGTGGCTGCAATCGCGCCCACCATAACCACTTTACCAATGGTCGCCGCCATCGCTGGGATGGTGTCTTCTATCTCAAATCGATAATCTTTAAACGGCAAATTTGGACGCCAGCGCTTAGGCGACATGATTTGCAATTCGTGTTCTAGATACTGTTCTCGGGATTCAAACTCTGAGCTTGGTTTATGTTGTTGTTCATAGGTGAGTTCATCCTCATTGGCTTGAGGCTTCTCTGTTTGTATATGTGCGGACTCTAAAGTAGTGCTCATTTTGATTCCTTTCGTTCACACTCTTAGGTGTGTTATTCCAACAAACGTTGTTGACTCACGGTATGAAGTGCAAACAATGCGTCAACTTATAATTAAAAACCCATTAACATTTAGTTGTTAGTACCTTATACCAAACCAAAAAAAACAAATAGACTCAGTCGGTTAGACATTAGTCGTAGAGTCGGACGACTAGTATTAGACCCTGTAGATAGTATGTGTCTGGTTATTTGTAGTCCCTTAATTTCTCCCACGTTCTGCACTTGATAGTGATAGAATCTCCGCATTAGAGTTATCGAGAAACTAGGTATTTATAAACAATGTTTATCCATCACGTAAACGGCATCGACTGGCTGGTAATTACAGCCTTTGAAGAACTGAAAACTATGTTTATCGAAGATGCAGGCCCAATCCCAGCTTGCTTTTCTACCGCCAGCGAGTTGAGCCTGATTGATCAAGCCAAACGCAGTTATGGATTTTTGCCTAAACTCCGCGGTGTGATCACCGATACCGGCACTTTTCAAAGTAGAGATATTGAAGAAGATTTGAACCCACAGCTTGCGTGTATCGTTGAAGGGCGTGGTCGGGTTTTTATCTATCACGGCGACTACGTGGCTTTTGTCGATGACGAGCAAACCTTCATTACCCGTATGGACTGAGAGTGATTCAGTGAGTTGAGATCGGCGAATTGGTAAATCGGCGAGTTAGCCCACCTAGAATTTAAAACTAAAGGATTAATATGATGGCAAAAACGATCTCATTGGTACTTGGCAGTGGTGGCGCAAGAGGCTTGGTTCACGTTGGAGTCATCCGCTGGTTAATTGAGCATGGCTATCAGATAAAATCCATTTCTGGCTGTTCAATTGGCGCACTTATCGGTGGTGTCTACGCTGCGGGCAAGTTGGATGAATTTGAAGAGTGGGTCACCAGTATCGACCAAGGTGATATGGCGATGTTGTTGGACTTTTCATGGCAGTCGAGTGGTATGTTCAAAGGGGACAAGATCATCGACACTCTGCGTGGACTGATCGGCGAGATTTCAATTGAAGATCTGCCCATCCCTTATACCGCAGTTGCCGCTAACGTCGCCGATGAAAAAGAGGTTTGGCTGCAATCAGGTTCTCTGTTTGATGCCATTCGCGCCTCTATCTCTTTGCCACTGTTCTTGACCCCTCACGTTATCAATGGAGAAGTGCTGATTGATGGCGGCGTTCTTAATCCCGTACCGATTGCGCCTACCTTTGGTGATAATACAGACTTTACACTGGCTGTGAATTTAGGTGGTGAACCTGAAATGGTTAAACAGGAAGTGATACCGGTTTCCCTGCCAACAAAAGAGAGCAACCTGCATGAGAAGGTTGTGCATTTTATCGATAACCTCGGTAGCAGTGTAAAAAGCAAAATGAGCTTCAACTTTGCTTTTTACGATATTGCCAACCAAGCATTTGATGCGATGCAATCGACCATTGCTCGCCAAAAGTTGGCCGCTTACCCCGCCGATATCACGCTTGAGATCCCACGCAATGCTTGTGGCACCCTAGAGTTTGATCGCTCACAAGAGATGATCGACAGAGGCTACCACTTAGCACAGGCTAAACTGGGCAATCGACTTTAATGTATTTGCTGCTGAATGAGGGTAACTATGGAAACTGAACTCAAACTATCTGAACTCAAAGAATTGGTCACAACAAAAGATGTCATCGTGCTCACCAGCATAGAAGAGCCTGCTGTATCTTGGTTGATAGATTGCTATCAAGAGAATGCTGATATCCAAATTATCGAAAACGCACACCAACTAGATACTGAAGCGATTTTGCGGCAATGCAGAAGCAGCCTTAACGAAAGTAAAAAGGTCATCCTTACAGCGCAGTTTCGTAGTCAACTGCCTATCATCAATATCGCTTCACTGTGTAATGAGCAGCGCAAATCATTGATCAATATTGAGCTATCAGGCTGGGATGAAGACAAACGCGTTCCTCATTCTTACAGTAGTTTCTAGCTTATATTTGTTGCTAGCTTATATTTGTTGCTAGCTTATATTTGTTGCTAGGTAACTGCAGTTTTTAGGTAACCGACAGCGTCTCTATAACCAGAGCAGTTCAACACAAGGTTGATCAAAGCGGTTAAGTCAGTGTCCGGAATTTGTTGACCACTACAGGGTGGTTGTATCGAATCAGGAGTAGAAAAGTCTCTTGAGATTTTACTTGTCTAAATTGTGCTTAATTATTTGTTCCACCACACCATTCATCGTCCTTGAGCTAATCTCCGGTTTCAAATACAAGGAATGATACTCAACTCCTGTTCGGTCTATATAGGCTGCTTGTAAGCCAGCGGATAGCGCACCATGAGTGTCCCAATCATGAGTAGCGACAAGACGAAGGTTTTCGACAGGCTCTTTTAAAGTTTCGGCTGCAAAGTTATACACATCTGAATTG
Organism: Vibrio sp. 10N.247.311.47; assembly: GCF_041467535.1. Lineage (NCBI taxonomy): Bacteria > Pseudomonadati > Pseudomonadota > Gammaproteobacteria > Vibrionales > Vibrionaceae > Vibrio > Vibrio sp. 10N.247.311.47. The sequence continues at coordinate 120,795 of NZ_JBFSUR010000003.1, read as the reverse complement.
GGTTTGAAACTGCCTGTTTCTTCAACGGAAATGACGGTGTCGAAATAATCTTCTAAGCCTGAGTTCTTGATTTGAGAAGTGATGAGATCGAGGGATGAGTTGGAAAAAGCGACGGTTTTAAACCCGTTCTCGCGCAATTTGAGCAAAGACGCTTTGATATCTGTGTGCGGTGGTAGATTGGCAAAAGAAGTTAACAAGGCACCTTTGCTTTCCGCCGTTAAATCACACTTGTACCGTTGTGCAATAGCGTTGAGCGCTGCATTCGCTAATTCAGAAAAAGTAGATTTTACGTTTGTTGCGATGCAAACCGTTGAAGAGTGTAAAAGCTTTGAAAACCAAAGTGATAATGCATCCTCCTTTCCAAACACCGCTTTAAATTTAGGCTGTAATGACTCCAAATTTAAAACCGTTTCGTTTATATCAAAAAGTATCACTTCTTTTTTCATGCAAAGCCCCCAGATTTAATTGAATTTTATGCTTACATAATCTGCTCTGACGATATGGTTTTCAACCTCCATTCAAGTAACTAAAGCTTTGCTCTCTAATTTGAAAAGAAGCTGGAATGCGTCAACGACAACCCGCCAACTCAAATCTGGCGTTGCTTTATGAGTATCATGCAACGCCAAATCTGAAACGATTTAGCTTAATTTGCGGCTTCGATGGTGCCTTTGAAAGTGCTGTCTAAAAAGTCATTGATCTCTTGTGAGTGGTAAATTGAGATAATCTTTTTATACGTTTCATTATTTTTGTCTTCTTCTCGCGCCGCAACAACCATCACTGCTAAAGGTGCGTCTTTTTTCTCTAAGTAAATGCCTTGTTTCTTAGGGTCGAGTCCAGCCGACATTACATAGTTCATGGTGATTGCAGCAGCATCTACATCGTCAAGAGAGCGGGGTAGCTGCGCGGCATCCACTTCAACAAATCGAATGTTCTTCGGGTTGCTAACAATATCGTTTAAAGACGCGTTGAAACCAGCGTTGTCTTTTAATGAGATCAGCCCTGCATCTTCAAGCAGTAATAGTCCACGCCCGCCATTCGTTGGATCGTTTGGAATCGCGATTCGAGCGTTTTCGGGAATAGAATCAAGCGAAGTGTACTTGTTCGAGTAAACGCCCATACGCATCAAAATTGAACGTCCGATAGAAACTAACTGGCTATCGTGATTGGCATTAAAGTTATCGAGGAATGGCTGATGCTGGTAACTGTTCAGTTGGATACTTCCATCATCTAATGCTGCGTTAGGGGTGATATAGTCTGAGAACTCGACGAGTTCAATGTTTATCCCTTGCTTTGCTGCTTCTTTGGCAACAGCTTGTACAACTTGTGCATGTGGGCCAACTGTCGCCCCAATCTTGATGACAGCCTCGTCTTTTTTTCCACATCCTGTTACACCGAATACGAAAGCTAATGCCAACAGGGATGCTGTGATTTTTTTGTAGCTGTTCATGATAACTCCATTTAATAAATAAAAGACATGTAGACGTCTAGCTATCTATATTATCTATTTGCGCGATCGGGTCAATAGGTTTGTTTGAAGCGAAGTTACATTGATGAGCGGTTAAGTCAGTGAATCAACGAGGCTTCTGTACGTGAGATTCGACCGACAATCCCCTTCTAACCCCCTTGGTTTACATCTCAAACCTATTGTTGGTAATGGGAAAAGGGAGGAACTGATTACCGACCAACAAAGGCCTCGCGAGTGCGAGGCCTTTTGGGTTTTGTAGGGAATAGGGCAGTCACTCGGAATCTAAAGAAAACGGGTTCAGTAAAGCTAACTATTAAGAAAGCTTTTGGTTAAAGAACTCAAGTGTACGTTTCCAAGCTAACTCTGCTTCTTCTTCAGCATAGCGGCCAGTTGAATCGTTATGGAAGCCATGGTTCACGCCGTCATAGATGTAAGCTGTGTAGTCTGCTTCGTTCTCTTTGAGTTCGGCTTCATAATCTGGCCAAGTCGCATTCACGCGTTTATCGATTCCCGCAAATTGGATGAGCAAGGGGCCTTTTACATTTTTTCTTAAATCTGGTGCGGCAGGAGTACCATAAAATGGAACGCCTGCATCGAGTTGCTCTGGCATGACAGCGGCCAACATATTCACGATATAGCCACCGAAGCAGAAACCGACTGCGCCTAGCTTACCGTTACTTTTTTCATGGGACTTCAAGAAGTTTGCCGCTGCGATAAAGTCTTCTTCGATTTTCTCTTTTGATAGCGACTTCTGCATCGTTCGACCTTCATCATCATTACCTGGATACCCGCCAAGCGAATAGAGTGCATCAGGTGCAAACGCAATAAACCCCGCCGCTGCGAGTCGTCTTGCCACATCCTTTATGTATGGATTGAGGCCTCTATTTTCATGAATGACCAATACAACAGGCGCATTGCCCTCTAACTCTTTGGGTACAACCAAGTAACCATAGCCTTCGCCGTGTCCTTTAGGTGAAGGAAACTTCTCGTAGGTTGCTTTGATGGAAGGGTCATTGAAAGAGACTTGCTCTGCCTGCGCATAATTAGGAATCAGTGCAGAAGTTAGCGTCGTCATGGTTAAGCCAAGTACAGCTAGCCCAGATAGACGAGCCATAAACTCTCTGCGATCAATCAGGCCGTGTGCATATTCGTCGTACCAATCAAATGCTTCTTGAGGGATAGATCGAGTCGGCGTTGATTGAGATTCGGTATTTGGATTCATAACTTTTCCTTGTTGTGAGTTGTTTGACCAATCAACTATAGTGGAAAATTTGATATAATTGAACGATCACTCAATAACTTTTGAGCTATTTGTTATATCAAAGTACAAAAATTAGATGACAGTCCGATAAAACGATCACTTCGAATCGATTTCCATCGCTTTGGTTTGTTTTACGGAGCAATTCAATACAAGGTTGATTTGAGGGTTAAGTCAGTGAAGTCGGGTGTGATGATTGTTTGTTTTTAGGGAGGCTCTAAATCGAAGTTGGGCACATTAGAGCTAGGCTTATTTTCCGCAGACATGGACAAGTAAGTTTCAATGCAAAACGCTTGATTTTACTCTGGTATAATCTTTCTCATAGGGACGACCTTAGCGTTATCAGAACCTTCTTGATGAGAGATAAAATAGATGTTGAAACTTCTGCGTCAGATAAAAAAATGGAAACTTGTAACGTTTGGCTTACTGATGCTCATTGCCGCTTTTTTTATCTACAACCAGTTCGGGAACCGTATGTCCCGTGTCGACGAGGCAAAATTTCTAATCGGCCAACTGAATACTGTTTTGGATGCCGCTGAGCAATATTCTCGTGATAATGGCTCTCTGCCTCCTATTGCTTCCGATACCGATACGAACTTCGGCTACTTAAACATCAATCACTTAATTGCAAATCCGGGCTTATCCACATGGAAAGGGCCGTACCTACCTTATGAAGATACATGGATAGGTGGCGATCAGTACATCGACCACCCAGATTACATAGCAACGCAATTACTGCTTAAGGAAAAGGATAGTCTTTGGATAAGAGGAAGCTCCGAGACAGGTTGCGAATCGTCATCATCCACTTGCTCTGTTGCAGCTTGTATCTGGTTGGTACCAACAAAAGTCGCACAAGAAATTAATAAGATTGTGGACGGCAGTTCGAGTATAGAAAGCTCAGATGCGACAGGAAAAATACGTTACGAAAAAGCTTTTGGTGGCGCTCTTATCTGTATGATTGGAGATGATTATCCAATGCCTTCAGCACAGACAAATTAAGTCGTTTCTAATTACCTCACTGGCAACTTGGTCTTAGTTTTTACCTGACCGAAGGCGAAGCTGGATTCAATAGAAGCAATATTAGGCAGGCGAGTTAGTTGCTCTGTAGATACAATTAAGGCCTCGCGTGTAGGGGGGAACAAATAGCTTCCTGCTTGAAGTTTTAACTTATCGTTATACGATTTTACTAGATACTGAGATAGCAATCACGATTCTACCTTTTGTCATGTCTAACTCACCTTAATTGATAATAAATCAACACTATATGCATTGTTAAGTCAACGCACACTCCGTAATGTGAACTTTGAGTTGTTAATATGTTAAATAACATGGAGTTGGTTTTGATGAATATGATTCGTAAAGGAAAAGCTTTTAAACTATCCGCACTAGCTTTGGTCGGCATTTTTGGGTTGTCTGGCCTAGCACAAGCTCAATCTATTAACTTGAGCTATAACGGAGCCCCTGATGCTGATAAGAACGCAGTACATTTATTTGCTTCTAACCTAAAGTCTATCGTAGAGAATAATTCGAATGGCGAAATAGAACTAAAGTTATATCCAAATAGTATTTTGGGTGAAGAGCAAGAGCGCATGGAGCAGGTTATTAACTCACCTAGCCTGAACATTGCGTCTTTTAGTGGTATTTCACCTATTTTCCCCGAAATATTCGTCAGCTCTATCCCATTTATGTTCACAGATTTCGAGATTGCACGTAAGTTCTTCGATGAAGGTGACTACTGGAAGAGAGTACAAACTGAGTTTTATCAGAGAAATAACGCTCATCTTCTTGCCGTAGTGGAAGAGGGAGGCTTTCTCGCTTTTACTAACAATAAGCGTGAGATTCGTACACCAGATGATTTCAAAGGTCTAAAGTTCAGAGCGATGGATAAGAGCCAAGTGGCGTTATATGAGTCTTTTGGTGCGTCAGGTACACCTATACCATGGACTGAAGTCTATATGGCTCTCAAAATGGGTGTTGCTGATGGTCAAATGAACCCACCAATGTACATCATGATGGGTAGCTTAAATGAAGTTCAAAAGTACCTAACTTTAGCGAATGTACAATATTCAGACCAGTTCTTAGTCGCAAATGACAATTTGATGAAGAACCTCACAGATGAGCAACGCGAGATCTTACTCAGTGCTGTCAAAGAGGCTAACGATCTAAATAGAGAATCGGTTCAGTCTCAAGTTGAAAGCAGAATTGATTATCTATCCAAAAACGGTATGAATGTTTATCAACCAACTGAAGTGGAAATCGCACAATTTAGAGATGCTTCAAAAGAGTCTTATATCAGCTGGCTAGAAACTCAAGGTATCGATAAGAGCTGGGTAGACCTAGCGATGAAAGATATAAAGTAATTCGTTACAGCTAATTACCTTGAGTATTGGCGTCTCTTGGCGCCAATAATAATACCTTGCAAAGTTGTAGGTTTAATATGCTTGGCTATATAAAGAAAATATTATTGTCTTTATCTACATTGTGTTTGTTCGTAAATGTAGTTGTGTTACTTGGTGGTGTTTCATCTAGATATATATTTAATTCTTCGCCCATTTGGGTTGATGAAGCTGCGCGCTATCTTTTAATTGGATCCGTGATGTTGATGGCAGGAGTACTAATTACGACCAATGAGCATATGAGGCTCAGTATAGTTGATAAATTACCTAAAGGTAAATTGTCATTTATTGTGGTTATCTATCGTCATCTAATTACAACTGCTATCGCAGGATTCATGACGTATGCAAGTTATAATTATGCGATCTCTATTGCTAATTTTACAACGATTGGTTTGGGTATCAGTAAATCTATACCGTTGTACGCATTACCTATCGGTTTCTTTTTTATCACTATGTACTCAACAATTAAAATCGTAAGTGTAGTAACAGAGAAGGAAGGTTTGCGATGATAACTATAATATTAATTGTATTTTTGGTTAATTTATTTTTAGGTGTGCCACTTTTTATTTCTCTTTTGATTTCATCTATCGCTGGTTTCTTTTTTGTAGACATTGATTTGGCCTTCAGAATTATTCCGCAACAGTTCTTTAGCGGCATTGACAGTTTTTCACTTATGGCGGTTCCCTTGTTTATTCTCGCGGGTAACCTGCTCAATGAGAGTGGTTTAACCCCAAAATTAATGAACCTGTCTAAGGCGTTAGTCGGTCATTTAAAAGGTGGAGTTGGATATGTTAACGTCATCTCGAGCGTGTTCTTTGCTGGTGTAAATGGCTCAGCAGTAGCAGATACATCGGCGTTGGGTACTCTATTGGTTCCCGCGATGAAAAAAGAAGGTTATTCGACAGGGTTTGCTGCAAGCCTAACCGCGGGCAGTTCGCTTATTGGGCCTATTATTCCTCCCAGCATTTTTATGATTATTTATGCCTCGTTAACCAATACTTCAGTTGGGGATCTATTCTTAGCTGGCATAATGCCCGGACTGGCTCTGGGGGCAATCTTCTTTATTGTAAACTGGCGTTATGCGAGAAAGCACGACTTGCAGTCCTCTCAGACGAAACCGACCTTTAAGCATGTGTTTAGGGCAATCGTGCATGCTTTACCCGCTGTGTTCGCGCCAATACTGATCGTATCAAGCATTATATTGGGCTTTGTAACACCGACAGAATCTGGTGCTCTTATCGTTCTATATACTGTGATTGTGGGCTTGATCCTACGCACCCTGAAGTGGTCGAGTATCCTAAAAGCCATTATAGATGCGGCAAAACTCACAACTGCTATTTTTATTATTATTGCGTCGTCGTCTGTGCTTACATGGCTGTTGGGGTATGCTCAAGTACCGGCAGCGTTTGCGAGTTTGCTTACTCCTTTTATCGATAGCCCAATCATTATTTTGTTTGTATTGAGTGGTATTACATTCTTTGTAGGCATGCTAATGGAGGAAGTTTCTGCGCTAATGCTGTTGACTCCTGTATTTATACCTATTGCTACTTACGCGGGAGTTGATCCTGTTCACTTAGGTATTGTCATCACAATGAATATTACTATCGCGCTGATTACACCACCAATGGGCGCGTGTCTATATGTGGCGAGTGCGGTAAGTAAAATCGATCTAGCAGTGATGTTTAGAGAAATAATTCCATTTATTTTCTACGCATTATTAATTTTGTTCCTAGTGATATTAGTACCTGATTTTGTTCTTTTTATTCCGGGGGCACTTAACTAATGTTAGATAGAAAAGTAGATGCTTTGGAAATTCCTGAAATAGATATTCCTGTTTGGGATGAATTAGAAAAAATTGTAATTCATGAGTGCGGAGAACGCTTGGTTCCGTTATCACTTTCTGATGAACTTGTATGTTATCCGGCTTACTACAAGATGGGCGTTAAATATGCTGTACAAGAGTGTTTTGTTCGAGAAAGCGTCTTCGAGAAGTTGCTTTCGGTGGCTCGCAGTTTGCCAGATAACATTCGCTTGGTGGTGTTAGATGGGTGGAGACCGATACACGTTCAGGAGTATTTGTATGAGACGTTGATTAATCAACTTAAAAGAGCACCTGTTCATGCGGGCAAGGGTTTATCCGAACTCAGCTTAATCGCTAGAACATTGGTTTCTCCGCCGAGCACCAATGCAAATTGTCCGAGCCCTCATCAAACCGGTGGGTCAGTGGACGTAACTCTGTGTGATAGAGATGGACGTCTGTTAGATATGGGGACTCAATTTGATGAGAATAGCCTGCGTTCATGGTCGTGTGCTCTAGAGGGTTTTCCGGATACAGAGCTCACTCAAAACCGCCGTCTATTGTACAACGCAATGATAGGAGCAGGGTTTACTAACTTACCAAGCGAATGGTGGCATTACGACTATGGTAATCAAATGTGGGCGAATTATACCGGACGTAACGAAGCTATATATGGTGCGACGAGGCCATTAACCATTGAGCATTTATGGAACATTCAAGAAGGTTAGCAAGCATGTTTACGGGATTAAGTGGTAGTTGAGGAGGATGTTGTGGATGTTATCGTAATTGGTAGTGGTGTCATTGGCTTGACCAGTGCTTGGTATTTAGCAAAAGAGGGGCACTCGGTTACTGTGATAGAGCGCCAAGGTTCGAGTGGCAAAGAGACTAGTTTTGCTAATGCAGGGCAGATCTCTTATGGCTATTCCTCACCATGGGCTGCGCCTGGGATCCCTCTTAAAGCGATGAGATGGCTGACACAAGAACACGCGCCTTTAAAGGTGAAGCCATCATTGTCGCCAGAACTGGTCTCATGGGTGACAAAAATGCTCGCCAACTGCAGCGAAGAGAAATACGTTCAGAACAAGTCTCGTATGTTAAGGGTGGCAAACTTTAGTCGAGACTGCCTGACTAATTTGAGAGAGACAGAAAGCCTTTCTTACGAAGGACGCCAAAAAGGTACGTTACAGGTTTTTAGATCTAACAAGCAGCTAGATGCTGTTCAGAAGGATATGTTTCTTTTGAAAGAGAGCGGTATCGAGCATACGTTACTAAACGTAGAGCAATGCTTAGGTGTGGAAGCTGGGCTTTCAGATGTCAAAGAAAAGCTAGTAGGCGGGCTATATTTACCTGGTGATGAAACCGGAGACTGCTATCAGTTCTGCGTTGCGCTCACTGAAAAAGCACAGCGTTTGGGCGTGAAGTTTGTATTTGATACAGAGGTATATCGTCTGAATCAACATAAAGGCGTTTTGACAAGTGTTAGCACAAGTAAAGGTGACTTTGAAGCCGATGCCTACGTTGTTGCATGCGGCAGTTACTCTAGAGACTTATTAAAACAAGTAGACCTGTCGCTTCCTGTTTATCCAGTTAAAGGGTACTCACTTACAGTTCCTATTATTAACGCAGATAAGGCACCAACCTCAACCGTTATGGATGAGACGTATAAAGTCGCAATGACTCGATTTGATGACCGAATTCGCGTAGCAGGCACGGCAGAACTGGCTGGATTCAACACTCTGATTCCAGAGAAACGAAAAGCAACCATAAATATGGTGATAAAGGATCTATTTCCGTTCGGCGGTGATTTTTCGAAGGCGGATTATTGGACAGGGTTAAGACCCATGACTCCTGATGGTACTCCAATCATTGGTAAGACGCCGATTGAGAATCTCTTTACTAACACTGGACACGGTACTCTAGGTTGGACTATGGCTTGCGGTTCAGGAAAAATTCTTTCTGAGATAATTAGCCAATTAAGCACGACAATTAAAGCCGATGATCTTAGTGTATATCGATATCTCTAAGAGAAGCTAAGGTGAAACCTCAGCAGCGAAACGAAATTAATGGATAAAACTAAGGCCTCGCGTTTACGAGGCCTTAGTTCTTTGAGGGCTTTAACTCTAAATTGGGCAAAACTTTGTCAGTGCATATCAGCCTCAAGAACTCCTTAAACCAAACAGCTGCGTCACGCATTTACCTTACTGGCAGCTTAGTCTTTGTTTTTACCTGACCGAAGGCGAAACTGGATTCGATAGAAGCTATATTGGGTAGGCGGGTTAGTTGCTTGCGGATAAATTGCTCGTAGCTTTTGAGCGATTCACTGACCACATGCAAAAGGTAGTCGTGATTGCCTGTCATCAGAAAGCACTCTAACACCTCATCAATCACTTCAATGTGTTGTTCAAAGTCTCGCATATTCTCTTCAGTTGGCTTTTCAAGCTTCACCAACACAAACACATTGACTGGCAGGCCACACGCTTCTTGGTCGACACTGGCGTGGTAACCACGAATTATCCCTTGTTTCTCTAATGCTCGAACTCGGCGTAAGCAAGGAGAGGGCGACAGTGCTACTCGATCGGCCAACTCTTGATTAGACAGCCGAGCGTTGTTTTGCAGTTCAGCCAGTATTTTCTTGTCGATCTCGTCCATTGGCATAATCCATCAATATTGAATTTAGTTTGGCAATATTATTGCTCAAAGTGTATGTCTTACTTCGCAAATAGCAATTTTTAACATCTGCCCAAAACTAAAATTAAAGAAGGAACAACAAGCATGGAATGACTTAGGAATTATGAATACTTCAACTCAACTTAGCCCGCTGCGTAAAACCACCAAACACGAACAAGCAGAAGCCCTTGCCATTGAGCAAGCAAAGCACTTCGGTATCGATCCAAACAGTGATTACGGCGTCACGCTTATCGAACTGGCGACGACGCTGTACAAAGCCAATACCAAGACTCACGATCTTTGGGCATTGACGGTTGATGGACTTTCAGAGCTCGATAAAAGTGACCGAATCGCTTGGTTTAACGCCAAACGTTTTTTGTCATTCCAGATCGCTAAGATCCTCGATAATCTGCAAAACCCAATGCGCGCCACTTACCAGTCTATTGCCACCAATAATGGTAATTTTGCGTCTAAAGGTGCGTATCCAATTTTCGATAATGTCGCTGCTATATTTTCTGCAAGCCCTGTGATTACACGTACCGCGACCTATTTGTTTGCGTGTACAGAATGGATTGAAGATGCGTTTAACGGTAAAGAGCCGTTGCACGATATATATTCTCGACTGCTTAACCCTACATCGATTTCACTGGCTAACCATATGGTTGATATCGAGGCAGGCTCTAGAGCCAACGAATACCTCGCATGGAACTTTAATTCGGGTATGGCGGCCATTGATGGATTGTTGAGCCATTTACTTGGACATGAAGACATAGTCTTGGCTTCACGTAATATCTATGGCGGTTCTTACCAGTTGTTGGAAGATTGGTTTGGGAAACCGTCTAACCTAAATGTCGCGGTGGAGTGGGTGGATGGTTACTCCGGTGATGAGTTTGCGACGCGCCTTGATGAGGTTGCTCATAAATACGCAGATCGCATCGCTGCGGGTAAGAAAATCTACGTCTACCTAGAGTCACCGTGTAACCCGCATGGATACGTGTTGGATGTTGCTAGTATCAGTAAAGCTGGTCACTCTCGTGGTTGGGACGTAATTGTTGACTCGACAGTGGGGACTCCATTGCTGCATCCAGTACTAAAACGCGACGATGTGGCTGAAAGACCCGATTATGTGATTCACTCCTACACCAAAGAACTGGCGGGTTCTGGCACCACAACCGCTGGAGTTGTGATTGGCCGCAACGAGACCATGTTTATTCCAAAAGGAGAGGAGGTCACTTTCACCAAGTCCAACGGCGATGAGGTCACCATTCCATGGAACGAAACGCTGTTTTGGAATGTGTACTACATTAAGGGCGCATTCCTAGACGCAGACAAAGCGTTTGAAGTGCTCAATGGTATGAAAACGTATGAGATGCGAGTGGTGCAAAAAACGATTAATACACTGACTCTCGCGAAGATCTTTGATGCTCACCCTGACATCAACGTATCGTGTCCTGCTTTGCCAGATAGTGATAACTATGAACACTGCCAGAACAACATGTACTTGGGGCTACCAGCGGCGCTTTTCACTATCGATATGGAAGGCAATGGCGACCGTGCGCCAATCAATCGAGATGGCTTCAAACAGTTCTTCGACATGCTTGAGCCCGCTATCGGCATGCAAGTAAGTTTAGGGCAAACCAATACAGTGGCGCTGTGTCCAGCACTGACTACGCACTCAGAACTCAGTGATGAAGCGCTCAATGAAGCCGGTATCAAACCGACGACAATGCGTATCTCTATCGGCTTGGAAGATCCTCGAATGTTCATTGCTCATATTGTCGAGGCGGCTAAATTGTCGATTGACCGCAACCACGTAGATTTCTCATCCAGCTTCCCGGGTAGTGACAATATCGATGAAATCTATATGCAAACTTATATGGATGTACACCAGAGGTTTGTGAAAAGCTTGCCGAAGTTCAGTGAGCTGAGTCAGTAACTTAGGTCAGTAAGGAAAGCTAACAAGAGAAGTCAGCGAAGTAGGTTAGCTGTAAACGTTAAATGAAAAACGTAAGGCCTCGCATGTACGAGGCCTTTTGGTTTTCGAGTAATAACATAAACCAATCTAGAATAAATCTTAGAAAAATGCATCGATGAATCACCTAATAGCCTTTAACTCGTAGAATATGGGTAATTCATTTCTTATAACATAAGGCAAATATGAGTGGAAAAAGTAGTTTTTTGGACAACACTGATGTTGAGCACTTTTTCCACTCAATGAAGCTGCAATTAACGTTGGCTAGGGTCCTTTAATTAAAGACGCTATCGCCCCAAAACTTGGCGCACTAGCCACGATTTTTCTCTTCACTCCTCGTTTTTTAAGTATTGTGTCTATCTCAGTTTGGTGAGAATGCTCAAAAGACATGATGGCGTGAGGTTTGGAACAATATTGCTCTATCGTTGTTGGCGGTGTTTGCTTTTGAGGATTGTAAAAACAGACCTCTTGGTCAGAAAACAACTTAGTTTGAATTAAATCCGACTCGTTACTCGTTAGTTCAGGTGACAAAACAAGATCTACATCGCCAGACCTAAGTAATGAAGCCCACTGAAGTTGAGTTCTGGCTGGAGCTATGTGCAACGAGCTCATCGGCGCTGCTTTTTGGAAATCATGAAACATAGGTTTTATAACGGTTTCTATTTCATAGTCGTTAGCCGCGATGGAAAAAACTTTATCATCTATTAGTGGGTTGTATTGTTGTGAGCTTGCGAAAGCTTGCATCGCTATTACGATTTCTCTGGCCTTTTCAATAAGTTCTCCCGCCTTTGGCGTAGGCGCGATGCCTCTTCCTGAAGTGACAAACAATTCATTTTTTATGGATCAGGTCGCTGCTTTAAGTATTGCGCTGATTATACATCACCTTTGAATTGGGTAGCTAAATTTACTATGCCACTAGACACCTTTTCGGTTTAGTCAGATCGATATTTTTGAATGTCGACCTCGTCAACATGTGCTTCCGGCATAAATTTCTTCGCGTAGTCGAGGTACACTCCGCTCTCCAAGAACAGTAAGAATAAGTCCATATCCAAATGCTCATCCACTGCCATTTGATACATTATATCGATAGCGATACTCACAGGCTTCGCTTTCTTGTATGGCCGGTCTCCTGCGGTTAACGCTTCAAATATGTCTGCAATCACCAATATACGTTCTGGTATCGATAAATCCTCGGCATTCAATTTCCGTGGATAACCGTTACCTTTGAGTGTTTCATGGTGCGTGGAAGCATAGCGCGGTACATTGCTCAGTTCAGGTGGAAATGGCAAAGCTTCAAGCATTCTTATCCCACTAATCATATGCTCATTGATTTTGAAACGATCCTCAGGTGTCAAAGTCCCACGTGAAATCGTTAGATTGTATACCTCACCCATGTTGTATTGATGCTCAGGAACTTGCATTTGGATGCCATGCTCAGGTTCGAATTCGACGGGTCGCACACGTCTAATGATGTGCTCAGGTTTATCTTCTAGCAGTTTTTCCATGACTGGTAGAGACGAATCCTGTTCGGGTTTGTTCATTTCTTCAAATGGCGACATACCCAAGCGATCGTCAAAGTAACGTAACCATGTTTTCTCAGCAATTTGCTTAATTCGAGCAACTTTATCTTCACTCATGAATTCACCACCGATGTTAGCCTTGGCAAGGAACTCAAAGTCATCGTTCAACTGGCGTACTTTTTCTTTAAACTCGGCATTTGCTTTATCCTTACTTACCTCACTATGCAATAACACGTTTAAGTAATCGATTTCTGCATCTCTCCGTAGGACTTCAAACCGAGTTCGAATTTCATTGATTCGGTTGTAGTTCGCTTCAAGTTTAGTGCCCTTATCAACAATATGTTCTGGCGTCGTAATTTTTCCGCAGTCATGCAACCAGGCAGCAATACGAAACTCTCTTCGTTCGGCATCATTTTGGAAAGCAAAGTCTTTGAACTTACCGCTTTGGCATTTCTCAGCTGCACTTGCCAGCATCATGCCAATTTCTGGAACGCGATTACAGTGTCCTGCTGTGTACGGTGACTTATCATCGATCGCTTGAGCAATAAGGCGAATAAACGCTTCGATGAATTCTTCTTGTTGTTTTTCGTGCAATTGAATCTCAGCCATGATTTCCATCATGGCTTCGGAAAGTTCATCAATTTCTTTGACTCTGGTTGTCACATGCTGAAGCAATGCGAATGTGGTGCACCAAGCCAAAAAGTGAAGTTGAAGAAGGCTGCTTGGAACGATGATTATCGGGCACGAGTCTTCTTTGGGTTATAAATTGAACAAAGTGTGCTCGCGCCCTGCAACAGGGGGGGGGATGCACATGAACAAGGGTTTTCATGAATAGGGGCAATCGATGGAAGGGGCAATTTCGAGAAGGAAATTGCCCCTAGTTAAAGTGTAACCTGCATGCATATCGGCAAATAAGCGCTCACATACGCTATATAACAATGTTCCGTATTTAGCTTTCTCGATTATGCCTGCTAAATCAGCAGGCATTTATTGGTGTTATTTCGCTTTTGATGCGGCGTGGTGTTCAATCATGAAGGCAATAGCTTCATCGTTTAAACAAGATTTACTCACATATTGGCGCTGTTTACCGATATGCAGGATAAAACCAAGATCGGTCTGCTCAAGTTGGTCGATGTCACTCCACGCGATGGTGTTGGTCGCTTTGTGGTTTTTGTAACTTACTCCGTTAGCGTCACCTTGAAAGACAATTTTGCTGCCTGCGCCTGAGCTGATCTTTTGTCGCCATAACCACCAGGTTCTTTTGCAGTACACACTGAATGCTTCAATCACACTCAAAACGATAAAGAACCAGCCAACATAGCCGTTAGGTAATAGTTCAAACTCCAGTAGAACCACACCAAAAATAAGAAACAGTATTCCTTTTAAGTAGGCTTTTGGAAATTGAGTCGGAAGGCTAGTTTGATCATAACACTCCGCGAAAAACGTCTTGTCGAGTTTGTATTCTGTAGTGAAACCGGGTTCTTTAGACATGTGAGGCTACTTTATGGTTCTCTGTGAATGGGCTGTCAGTGGGCAGGTGTCCCACGCTGCAATTTTGCAACTTGATTATTGTATCGCTTCTCACTGTTTTTATTTAGATATTTTGGCTCTGTTTTGTAAATCGATGATACTTAACGGGTCTATTCTAACTTTAGCTATCAGACTAGTGTAGGGGCATCTTTAAAGTCACCTAAAAATTTGGTGATGGGATGGATAGATCTGTGGAGTCACCCGGTTGTTGGGACTACTGGCCTTTTTGGATAAAACTTCGATCTCATTTTGTTGGTTGATGGAGTCTATAGTGATTAGCGTGCTTTATCACTACTGTTGAGGGGCTGGCATAGTCTGCTCTAACAGAATAAACATATGAAGCTTGCAAAGTTCATCACTGTTCACTCTGAGAGGCCATGCCCAAAGCGATACCTTGGGCATGGCCTTATTCTATTTCTGTTTTAGGATCAGTACTCGATGAATAATGACACCTGCTTAACGTTAATGAAGAAACTTCTTTCATAGGGAGAAGAGGTAAGAGCAATATCTAGTTTGTTCAACTCAGACACTCTCTTCTCATTTAATGCTTCTAATAGTTTAGAGTTGGTAAACCTAAGCGTTTGACCTGCTTCTACGTTGTTGAATGTAGTGAGTGGATTACTCCATGCTGCACATATTGTAAAAGACTCACAGAACGTGTCGTAATCCAGTGTGTTTGGAGACCAAGTTTGATTAACGATATGCGCAGTTACATTGTTGAATGGAAATTGAAGAGTTGAATCTCCGAAATCAACAATAAGCGTTGCCTGTTTAATTTTCCCTCGAACCTCACTTAAGTCAAAACTCGCTAGTGTTTCGTAGTCGTATGGGATTGAAGCCCCCGCTCTTAAGTAACCACCGACACGATGTTGCGTGACATGTGTTGCCGGGGTTGCTTGCCAGTTTTCTCTTTCCAAACCGAATAGGTTAGAGGGGAGGGTCACATTCACTGGCGGACTGAAATCAGAGGCTTGGTATGGTGGAGTTTGACCGAGAACTCCTTGTCGATAGGAGTCAACGCCACTGTAGATTAGCAGTGCGTTCAGTTCATAAGGACCATCGGCTTGCTTAAACGTGTCACCAGGAACGGTAAACTTGATGGTGTTTTCGCCAGCCTCAAGCGGTTCTTGGAAACTCACTAGCTCTAAATACTCTCCGGCTGCACCAACGATATTTACCGAACCTGTGTAAGTTCCACTGCGCGTAACATGGATAGGAAACTCAAAACTCAGCGAATCAATGTAGGTTCCATCTTGCGACATAGTCGGTGTGGTGACTAAACTCCCCGTGACTTCAATCGGTTCGCGGCAACGCTCAAAAGATGCTAAATCAATAAATTCTTCAAACTGAATTCGAGGGGCTGAAATTCGTATGTCATCTTGAGTGATTGCGTAGATGATCGTCGGGTTGGAGGTCAAAGTAGACGCTGAATCAAACGCGCCAAAAATATCTTCAGTTGAGTACTGTAGAGTGACGATTTGCTTCGCAGGTTTGAGTTGCAGACGTTTGCTTGTGTTGAGCTCGTCAATTCCATCGGTGAGGTAACCATGAATGGCAAAATCCCCCGCGGATTTAACATCAAGTTCCAAGCGCTGCTCTAAGGCAATAACACAGCCTTCAGAGGAAAACATTGGAGCGAGTGAGAGGCTGACAAATTCAATGTCAGAGGGTAGTACGTGGATTTTTTTACTTGTCTGGCGAGTGATAGTTGTTCCATATTCTTCAAAAGACGTTATGCCTTCAATTAGATAATCCCCTTCAGCGGGTGGAACGAAAATATTGCTGTAGACACCATCTTTAGCAATAGCATCGAAATTGACACCCTCATCTTTAAGCGTCAGGCGTGTTTTTATTCCAGCTTCATCAATGATCACTGCGCTGGTTTGGGCACCTGTGATTGGATTCCCTTTGTTTGTCAGTAATGCAGAAACGGGAACTGGTTCACCGACCACAAATTGGTTTGCAGCTATCGCCATGCCAAACGCAATAGGGGATTGGATCGCAACCTGAGCAATAATTACTGTGTTGTAACTTGGGTTTGGAAAATCAACGACGATCTTCCATTCGCCAGGTTCAGGGTTAGTTACTTCAGGCAAAAATAAATAGCTGCCCGGTAGCGGCGGACTTTGTGTGTCACCTGAAAGTATGTTCGCTTGCACATCATTGGATGATGTTGCGACTTGCCCGTTAGGCTTGACTAAATATACGGTTGCATCATCCAACGGCACGATGATTTCTGCTTTTAGGGCTTCCGCTTTGTCGATGGTAAATAGCATTGTGACTTCGTTATCGTTACTAGTCACTGGTTGAGATAGTGTCGTGCTTGTACTCATCCCAACGGGTATTGCATTACTGGCGATAGCCGGTGTGATGAAGGTACAGAAAAGACTGAACACCATCACTAATTGCTTGATGAATTTCATTGTGGCCACTCCTTAGCGCATTGAAATAATTTGTTGTAGAAAACGTTCAACGTTTTGTCCCGTTTTCATTGTTGAGTGGTTAGCCAATACGTTACCCAATGCATTGGTATAACTTGGGTTAGCGCTTGCCAAGGTCACAACAACATCATTTTCTTGCGGTACTGTTTGAATGGCTTGGTAACTGACTATGGTGATTGGATGAGCTTGTGGTCCATGCACACTTGGCATTGTGACCGGTTGAGTTTGAGTATCGAGGTAGGCCGCAGAACTAAAGCTTCTTAGCGCCTGCCAAGCGGTAACGCCTGCCCAACGCGATCCCCATGGGAATAGGCCAACGATATCAGGATCTTTCTCAATAACACCGTCTTGGTTGAGATCGGCATTTGCCCCAATAGAAAATGTATTTGCAATATTGCCGCGAGTACGCATTTGGATCGCGTTTGATGCTGTATCCGTTGTTAGATCACGGATACCAGGCATTTTAGGACCCGCAAACGGAATATTTGGGAGTTGCATGTACTTGCCAGCGTAATTATTTGGATCGGTACTGACGTTACTGTAGATATCGGCGTAGTGGTCCATTTTTATCACCGACAAATCTGCTGCGACGCTACCAAGGTGAGGTGTGGAGAAAGTAGAAAGGGAGGTTATCTCAAAGGAAGGGCTAAGTGCTTTGAGGTTTTGGGTATCTAGCCCGCCTTTACTGTGTGCAATGACGTGAACTTTGTCGGATTTCAACTCATCGAGAAAACCCTGAATTTTGTTGTTCAAGATATTAGCGTTAGTCGCTGTGGTTCCATTTTTGTCAGCAGAGAAACGAGTATAACGAATGCCATAGTCATCAAGTGTAGAAAGCACGCCTGGAGCCGTATCATCATCCCAAGTGTCTGATTGTGCAGCAATGCCATGAGCAAGAATCACAGGAATGGCAACATCAAACTCGATTGAGACCCAATCGACAGACATACACCAGTTGTCTCCCGTATTGCCAGTATCAATATCGACGCGAATCTCATTGTTTTGGCCGAACTTGATATCACTGATATCGACTTGAAGGTTAGTATCCGTCCAGCGGTTATCAGAGCCTTGCAGCGTACCTAAAGATTTTCCGTTAAAAGATACGACATCTATTTCTGGAGCAATATTACTGACGTTGGCATTGGAGTCTATGTCGAAGACCGGCATGCTAATCCTTGCGTTAGAACCGAGAACGCCTTTTTGCTGCATATCGCCCAGTTTACTTGGGGCAATTCTCCCGTCACTTTGTAAAACGTTGGGGCTGACAACCATAGGAACAGGTAAAGAGATAAGTAGAGGTCCGCCAGAAGCATAGGTACAACCGGTATCCAGACCAGGACCAGAATTGACAACATAAACGCCGAGTACTTCTTGCGGTGGGGCTATCCCAGAGCTTTGTGAACGCATCGAGAAATTACGCAATTCGTGTGAATCAGGTATATCTTCGGCACTCGCGAAACTCGGAGAAAGTAACAAAACACTGAGCGTGGCGCTCGGAATGTATAGTTTCATTTGTTTACCTTTGAGTATAGGTTATCCAAGAATTTGGTTGAAGAAAGCTCTATCTGTAGTTGTAAGGTAAAGGCTTGGAGTTTGATGTGAAATTTATTGGGTATAATTTCGGCTTGTTACTCAATTGATAAAACTGCTGCTCTATTTTTTTCAAAATAGGAAGAGTGCGATCGTAGTTTCTGGATTGCGGAAGTTATGTCCTTATTTTCAAAAGGAGGGGGATAGTGCTCTAATATTGTTAGAACAATCTAAGTTAGTTTATGAAAGAGTAGCTAAGAATAGGAAAATCAAAGTTGGATGTAGGTTTGTTACAGAACTACATAGAGCGCGCTGTTCTGAATGGCTGACTACTAACCTAACTGGCTGTGCAAAGTTAGGTTAGTAGAAATTATGTGGCTGTTAATTCAGATTTGAGAGATAAGGGCTAGTGTTTTTTAGTAAAAATGGTAAAGGTCGCAATAAACTGAGGTTTGTTATTACATCGTTCGCTACATAGTGAAAACAGGCGACATACCGCTGTCTTGTCCACTCATTAGCAACAAGCCAATTAAGACAAGTAAAACACCACCGAATAGCTGTAAATAATGACCTGCGGCTTTCAGTGTCGCACTGTTACTCTTGCTACCTGCAGCCAAATAGCGTTTTACCAAGTTCTTGCCTGTTAGTGTCATTATAGCAATCGTCGAGGTTGTGAAAGCAGTACCAATCGCCATTGCAAAGGCACTGACAACCCCCATCCAATATAAGCCAACCATGTTTGCGAAAATCAGAACCATAATCGCGCCAGTACATGGTCTCACGCCAATCGTCACGATGATTCCCGCATATTCTCGGAGCGTTGAGGCTTTGTTAATTGCGTCTGCATCGGCAACATGCTGGTGGCCGCACCCACAGTCGGCATGAGAATGATCTGCATGAGTGTTAGCTGCGGCTTGCATTGTGCTAGTAGCGTCGATTATCGGAGAAGGGGCTGATATTGATGAACGAAGTGCCATTGGCGAACGCGCTGAAATTGTCGCAGCTGTGTCTGTTGCGAGTGTAGTGATGGCTTTCACTTTCAGCTTAGGCTTACGCATAGCGGTGTAGATGTTTTTCAAAGCCTTCCAACATATAAGCGCGCCGACGACCGCGACTAAGGCAAAGCTTAATGAAACAAACATATTCGCTTTATCATTCACTACTCGCATGGAAGCACTAAAGCCCCACAGCAACACGCTTACTAGTAAGATTGCGACCAATGCTTGTAAAAAAGCGGAGACGACCGTAAGCACTAAACTCGCCTTGGCTTTGGTTGGGTGAGTCGCTAAGTAAGTCGACACGATAACTTTGCCGTGCCCAGGCCCCAAAGAATGAAGCATGCCATAGATAAAGCTGAACCCGATAAGGTAACTGCCTGCGCCCCAAGGGTTGGATTTAGCTTCATAGAGCAGGTCTGCAAGTTCTGAATTGACTTCTCTTTGCCATTGAATGCTAGAGATAACTAACGATGGCCACATGGACCACAGTTGATACGCACCAATAGCAATAAGCACGAACGCGCCAGCACCAATGAGGTAGTGATTGATTTTGGATTGATTTTTCTTCATTTAACAAGAACCTATATCTGAAATCTTTCTGTTAATTAGTTGCCATGCTTAATCAGCTAGACGCTGACTTAAAGGCTGAAACGAATCACTGCGACTAAGAAGCGGGAACCGCCGCACAATGAAGCTCAACCGATTGTGTAAACAGTTGGCCTAGCGTGTTATCTGGATCTGCATCGACAGGTAAAGACATTGCATAACTCATTTGCTCTGGCGTCGGGTTAGGCTCGATTAATTCTAAATGGCATTGTCTTGCTAGTTCAGGTGACAATGTCACGTCGCTGTTGGATAGCCACGACATGTCGACAAAGTAACTAGGGTCAAAAATCAATACGCGAAGCGAGTTTCGTGTCACAGGCTTAGGTTTAGAAAGTGGTAGGTCAAATGTTAGAACCATCTTGGCTTTATCACGCTCAAACTTTGCGTTCTCAACCACCTGATATTTGATGGGCTCTTCACCATCATAAAAGTACGTGAAGTAGTGCTCGTACATCATGTTTTCGATTACAGACGCAGCGAGCTTTTTGAATGTTTCAGTTTCTGTATCGGCAGAGACGTCTTCTCCATCCAACATGTACATCGAGGTCATTGCATCAAAAGACCACTCCATAGAGAGACCGGTGATCATGCCATTCTCTCCCTCAATATGAGTTTTCATCTCTATCCAAGAGTGAGGGTGGGCATATAGATTTGGCGCAAAACACAATAATGCTAGGCCAACAGTCAAGCCCTTGAGAGAGCGAAAGCATGTCGAGAAACGGCTTACATAGCGTGTGGAGAGGCGATTGATGACATCGATTAGAATAAATGGCTGTTTCATGAGAAATGATGGTAATTTAGTGTGATGTTATATCATAACAACTCGATGCGTTGTTCACTTCAAATTATAAGCTTGTTTACATTGAAGCCGACTGCAATTCTTGATTTTCAATCCAACCTATTTTTCCTATAAACATCTTTGATTGGTCCCTAATTCGACATTATTCAGACTAGTGTGTGACGTTGAATAGTCGATTAAGCTCTCGGTTGTGCGAGGCCTTTTTGTAATGGGTTTGAGCTTGGCTCTTGATAACAGGCATTAACAACGCAAAAAATACCCCCAGTAAAAATACTACCCCCTAGTATATATGGTTATTTGAAAGGTAACTGAGATAGGCTGAAGATGACGGTAAGTTTGGGTGCTTGTGATCTTAGTTATCGATCCAGTAAATCTTATTTTTCACATGATAGTTATTGGCATATGCCAATAATGGGGCGTATGCTGAACTCCTGATCATCAATAACAGGAAGTTACTATGTTATACGCAGTACCTTGTCGCGACCTTCATGTTGGCAACCACTTTGCTCGTTCCCCACAGATCGCGATTGTCGATGAACAACGACAGATAAAACAGATTGTTCGTTTGATTGACTCCGACACCTCTTGCAATAAAAAGAAGCAATGGATTTCGGTTCTCCGTTCTTACGATGTGAAATCTGTGGTGGTTCGTTATATTGGTAAGAAGATGCTGGCGCACTTGTTCAATAACGATATTCGAGTCTTGGCATCGACAGGTAAGGCAGAAATCGGGGCTTTGGATTTCGACAATCTACGGGAAGTGACCGATCTCGATTATGGTCGCGAGCCGAGAAATAGTGGGTGTGGCAATAAAACGTGCGGCGAAAACGGGCACAAAAAACAAGCTTCGATTCTAATGGTACAGCCTAATCAGCTGGCTGCTATTCGAGGGTTCCGACAATGACCTTTTTGTTGACGCTATTGGGGTTTGTCGGAGTCGTTACATTGATGGCGATAGGCGTGATTTTTTCGCGCAAGCCAATCAAAGGCAGCTGTGGAGGATTGGCGCAGTTAGATATTGAGCGTGAATGCAATTGCAAGGATGTGTGTGAAGGGCAAAGCAAAAAGCTGTATCAGATTACTGAGCCATCAAGCTAAGTATCGAAGTAAGCATCAGAGTTCTCGCTCACTGAGTTAAATAACTTCTGGCTAACACGTTAATTAACTACTTTGAATCACCAACGCGTGACCATTGACGATGCACTTGGCGACTTTAGCTCGTGCACGCTTGATAATGTTGCCGAACGTTTGGCGAGACACCTGCATTTGTTCAGCGGCTTCAAGCTGGCTCAGGCCTTCTTGATCAGCCAAGCGCAAGGCTTCGAGCTCTTCCAATAGCAATTCTTCTTTATGAAGCTCGTCCATAGGAACACCATTGGGCTTAAAACAAGAGTAAGCCGTACGGGTACACAACTGGCGATGTTTTTTTGGTCGAGCCATATCAATCTCTAGCAATCTATGGGTAAAGGTAAGTATGAAGGTTTTCTTTCCACACAATCATCGGCGTTGCCAAGTGTGCAGCCAAGGTTTTTTCAACGACAGCGCCATTTGTTTTGAAGCTATTGGCGAGCATGACACTTTAACTAAGCATGAGGCAGTAGCTAAATATAAAACCAGAGCCAAGATTGTACCAACAGATAAAGCTGAGGGCTACGATGGCATGATGCAGGGCGGCATTGTCACCACACTGCATGACAGCGCGATGCTACATTGTCTATTTCAGAATGATATCAAGGCGATGACGGTGAGTTTAACCTCTCGTTTTCACCATCCGATTTTGATTGGTCAAGAACTGGAAGTTCGTGCCCAGTGGGTCAAAAGTAGACGTAATATCTACTTCCTAGAAAGCCAAATTACTCAGTGCGGAAAGTTATGTTCGTCGGCACAAAGCCAGTTTATGTCAGTTTCTAGCTATCAAACTTAAGCTTGGTATAGCGGTGTTGTTTTATCAGTTATAAAAGTCCAACTACGGTTTCATAATCACTGAAAATAACGTGTACGAAGAAGAGATTAACCGCGCCCTGTTGAAGATTCGTGAGTCACGAAAGTGGCGTAAAATCTTGGTCGATTATTTCGCAGATCAGTAATCGAAATTAGAGGCTTATTCAAAAGCTTTTGGACTTTCGCCGTTACAGTTGATCTGAATCTGAGGCCTTGATCTTTTTTAAGTATTTAAATGCACTCCAAACTGCGTAAGCCGCAACCCCTACAATCAATGCCGAGCGAAGGAGAATAGGCGCATCATGCTCAAGTTGACCAACATGAGGAACAATACTGGCAAACAATCGACTGGTAAAAAGCAGCCCCATTATTAACATAATTACTTTATTCATGTGACCTGCCATTCAATTGAGTACGTTGCACAGAACGAGTTTTGGGGCGATTACACGGTTAACACGCCAGACAACGATTCTGCTCAAGATAAAATCATGCGCTTCTCAAACGTAACCGTCAATGCGATATCGGCGTTAAGCCAGTAAGCTAAAATTTCGTTTTTGGAAGGGGGCTGTTCTGGTGCTGGAGTTTCGAGTTCGAGACTGTGGGAGGGCTATGACATCTTCCCGTGAAATTGATTTTCCGGATTTAATATTCTGATTTATGACCGCATGCATTCTAGGGGGGACAAATGTCCTCCTTTTTATTTGGAGAGGCGCAATAAAATAGGTGCCACTAAAACAAATAATAAAGGACACATCTATGGACCTATTCGCTCTACTTGATATCAACAATACTTTAGTCAATATCCCAATAGGGGATGGCTACGCAATGAGCTGGATTGAAGCATTCGGCACCGTGTTTGGTCTGTTGTGTATTTGGTTTGCAAGCCAAGAAAAAACTATTAACTACCTGTTCGGATTGCTGAATGTCACCTTATTTGCGGTTATCTTTTTCCAAATTCAGTTATACGGACTGCTACTTCTTCAATTGTTCTTCTTCTGTGCCAACATTTACGGTTGGTACGCATGGACACGTCCTAATGAGCAAGGTGAAACGCTAGAAGTTCGTTGGTTGAGCCAAAATAAACTAGTAGCAACGGCCGTAGCGTGTGCGATTTCTATTGCTTTGTTAACTATGTACATCGACCCATTCTTTTTTGCGCTAGCAAACATCGCGGTAGATAGCTTGAATCTATTTGGTGCGGATTTAGCGGAGCCAGTGCTTGAACCGGATGCGTTCCCATTCTGGGATGCCACGATGACCATTCTATCTATTGTTGCTCAAGTTCTTATGACACGTAAGTATGTTGAAAACTGGATACTGTGGATTGTGATTAACATTATCAGCGTTGGTATTTATGCGACGCAGGGTGTGTACGCAATGTCTGTTCAATACGCAATCTTAATGTTTATTGCGGCAAACGGTACTCGTGAGTGGGCACGCACAGCTAAACGAAACAGTGATAAATCGTTAACTCAAGCAACGGCTTCTTAGGAGTGAAGATGGCAAAGCAACCTCATATCTGCGTTGATGAAACGCAAATTGCTCCGTTAGTTATTGTTTGTGGTGAGCCAGATAGAGCGAATCGAATCGCTAACTTGCTTGAACATGCTGAACTGGTCTCTGAAAACCGTGAATATCGAATCTTCACTGGTCAATATCAAGGTAAAGCGATATCGGTTTGCAGCACGGGCATTGGTGCACCTTCAATGATCATTGCGGTAGAAGAGCTTAAGTTTTGTGGTGTGACTCATATTGTCCGAGTAGGGTCTGCAGGCGCAATGCAGTCACATATCGGGCTTGGTGAGCTAATTATTGCAGAGGGCGCGGTTCGTGATGAGGGGGGATCTGCGGCTTACGTTAAACCGTCGTATCCCGCTTATGCAAGCTTCTCCCTGCTCAAAGAGCTAGATGGGTTCTTGCAGCAGCAGTCAACACCTTACTATTTAGGAACAGTGCGCTCACACGACAGTTTTTATACCGATGACGAGAAGGCGCTTTGTCAGTACTGGAATGGCAAAAGCATTTTAGGTGCAGACATGGAAACATCCGCGTTGTTTACCGTTGGACGCTTGAGAGGGCTTAATGTAGCTTCTATCTTGAACAATGTTGTCTTGTATGAACAAGATGTAAAAGAGGGCGTTGGGCAATATGTCGATGAGGCTGAGGCAATGATGCAAGGAGAGCGGCTAGCATCTTTAGCGGCACTGGAAGCATTAATTGCACAATAAGGTTCTGGCGAAAAACAACAATAAAAGCGACGGGAGACCGTCTCTTTTTTATTGGGTTCTCTCCTGTGGTTTAAGTGGTTACAATCGTTTGAATATAAACAGCAGTAATGCAATGAGAGAGTAAGTATGAAGATTGCACCATACTCAAGCGGACGCTTTAAAAACTACTTAGAACAAAAAAGCTCTGAATTTAGAGATCTCATCTACCAACACCAAGTTAACTCTCGTTACTTCAATCAAAATGATGAAATCCTACGTCAAGGTGAGCAGCTTCAGTATCTTTATGTAGTGCCCGCAGGAAGAGTCTCTATGAGTATTTCCGCGGCTAATGGGCGACGCTTTCAATTGGGCGAAGTGAATTGTGATTACCATATCTTCGGTGAGATGGAGTTTTTCACGCAGACCCCTTGTCAGTGGAACGTAGTGGCTGATGAACACATGCAAGTTGATGTTATTTGCATTCAGAGATTAGCAGAAGCACTACTTGAAAATCCGGGGATGATGTTCTTCTTTGCCTCTGCATTGGCGGAAGATTATCAAGACTCTATGGGTATTTACACTAACCGTCTTTTACACTCAATTACCTACAACATTGCCTACGACTTATTGGTTCAAAGCGAGACAAATACTGTGTTAGGCGGTTTCGATAAAGTGAATCAAGAAGCGGAACGTTTTGGCACATCGAGCAGAGTGTATCGAAGAGCGGTTAAAGACCTATTAGACAAAGGTTTCATCAGAAAAGGAGAGCAAGGGTTAGAAATTGTCGATCAGCGAGCACTGCAAGCTTTTATTGACTCCTACGAATAATAAAAGAGCTTGGCACTTACTTAAATGCCAAGCTCGGTTTTTCAATGTTTACTATTAACTACTCGCATCTATTTATGAGCGACTTTCTCTCAGCAACTAGCAACTAGCAACTAGCCCGTAAGTGTCCGCGCACCATTACCGGCGACTAAGTATTAATCCTTAAGCTTTTGCATACATGAGTGTTCTATAACCACCGATTAAGTTGCGTGCTTTAAAGCCGTTGTTGACGAGTTGGCGATAAGCCACGTTACCACGTAACCCGACTTGGCAGTAGATTACAATCTCTTTGTCTTTTGATAGTTCGTCCATGCGGTGACGCAGTTGGTCGACAGGAATGTTGATTGCGCCTTCAATAAAGCCACCATTTTCTAGTTCGCTAGGGTTACGAACATCGAGTAGGAGTTGGTTGTCGCTTAATGTTGCAATCTCATCGAAATGAATAGGTGTCGCGTCACCTTTAATAATATTGTTGGCAACAAATGCGGCTTGGTTAATCACGTCTTTGGCACTCCCGTAAGGTGGTGCATAGGTTAATTCAAGGTGTTGAAGCTGATCAACGGTCATACCTGCACGTTGAGCTACTGCCATAACATCAATGCGTTTATCAACGCCATCTTTACCGACGGCTTGCGCACCTAGTATTTTCCCTGTCTTAGGGGCGAATAACATCTTGAACGAGACAATCTCAGCGCCAGGATAGTAGCTAGCGTGGCTTGCGGTATGCACATAGACTTTTTCATAGTTGACGCCTTCACGCTTCAACTGTTTTTCGTTTTTCCCTGTTGAGGCAACGGCTAGGTCAAAAATCTTACAGATAGCTGTGCCCTGTGTACCTTGATAGATTTCATTGCGTCCGAGCATGTTGTCGGCAGCCATACGACCTTGACGGTTAGCAGGGCCAGCAAGCGGAACTAGAGTTTGTGCACCTGTGACAAAGTCTTTTTCTTCGACCACATCACCCACAGCGTAGATGCTAGGATCGCTAGTCTGCATCATTTCATTGGTGTAGATACCACCTAGTTCGCCAATTTGAAGTCCTGCTTCTTTTGCTAACTTAGTCTCAGGACGCACACCGATAGCCATGATTAAGATATCAGTAGTTAATAACTCGCCATTATTAAGTGTTAATTCTAATTCACCCTCTATGTGTTGGTGCTTCTCGCTCTCGCCTGAATCAAAACTTGCGATGTGTTCGTTAGGTATATATTTCACAGACTCAAGCGCGACGCCGAGTTTTAGGTCGATGCCTTTGTCACGAATCTCCGCATGGGCAAAGCCGGCCATTTCCCGGTCTACTGGCGTCATTACTTGGTCAGCCATCTCAATCAACGAAGTCTTGATCCCAAGCTGATGAAACGCTTCCATCATTTCCAAGCCGATAAAGCCACCGCCAACAACTGTCGCGTGCTCAGGTTTATTCATTTGGATTGTTTCGATGATGCGGTCCATATCTGGAATATTGCGTAGTGAATGGGTGAGGGGGTTATCGATTCCTGAGATGGGAGGAACGACGGCACCGGCTCCAGGGCTGAGTAATAAGAAGTCGTAACTCTCGCTGTAGTGATTACCATCAACAAGATTTTTGACTGTAACGGTTTTATTGGTGCGATCAATAGAGGTAACTTCGTTCATCACTCGTGCGTCAACGTTGAAGCGAGCTAAGAAGCTTTCAGGTGTTTGTAACAGAAGCTTGCTTCTATCCTCGATATCGCCACCTATGTGGTATGGCAATCCACAGTTGGCAAAAGAGACGAATGGTCCTCGTTCAAACATTATGATTTCGGCTTCTTCACTAAGACGACGAGCGCGTGCAGCAGCTGAAGCACCTCCAGCTACGCCACCGATGATTACAATTTTAGTCATACGTTTACCTATTACTGTCTCTAAGTTTAACTATACAAATTGCCGAGCATAGAGCTTGTATCTTCTTAATGATCAGTACTGGCTGGTCGCCGGCGATTGAGTAGTTTTCGAAATACCTAGATACTATAAAGATGTAAATTAGCATTGTCTAATATTTATTTTAAAGCTATCACCTCGGGATTGAGCGTTTGGTCCAAGGGCTGTGATTAGACTAAAGCACGCTAGTAAAGGTAATACGCGTTAGCGAGTCGAGTACAGGTTAGCCAAATTAACTGTCATGAGCATAATGAACAGGATCATGGATGTGCTGACTGATTACGTTCTTCAGATCTTGTTCATACAGATCTAGCCAGGCATAACGCTCGCGATACAACTTACGCTTTTGACGTTTTAGAGCTTCAAGATCTTTCCTGTTCGGGTTTGTCGGGAGACGATAGAAATAGTTATCATGCACCTGTCCATCGTGCTCTTCCCACAGACTGTCGTATTTAAGGCTGATGTCTTTGTTTTTCTTACCGTAGCGTAATGAGTTCGAGACATGACCAGACTCTTTTACCGCATAGATATTGTCGATACCCAAGTTAATAGCGAGCAGTCGTAGTGTTTCTACCATGAAGGATTTAGGTCTTAAACCGTAAAAAGCTTTGGTGAATGTGCGGCTAAATCCATTGTCATTGGCGCCACCCTGTATACCGCCGATGTAGATGTTGTTGTCGAAAACAGTAAACGAAATGGTATACATTTTTTCGAGTTGAGAGTTGGTCAATGAAATTGTCAGTTCACCTTCTTTTCTCGCGTTTCTTTCGAAGCTGAGATTAACCAGATAAACGTTGTCATCTATCTCAAGTTTTAAAAGATTGAGCCTTTCGTTATAGATTTGGTGTCTAGCTTCTGTTGCGAAGGTGTTTTCAAACCAGTCGTAGTGTTTGGATAAGATATCGATCTTTTCTTTATTGCTAAAGCCAGTACATAAGTAGGGAGTCACAAATTTAGAAAGGAAGTTGGGTTGCTTGATAAATAATAACTTTCTCTCTTCAGAGTTGAAACTATTACTCATTTTTCGAGTAGCTGAATAATAAAACAGGGCTCGAATAGTAAACTTAACTATCGCTTTGTACTTACCCTTATTTTTATGGGTATTTGCTTCAATCCCCATGCGAACGACATTCATAATCACCTCAAAGAAGAAGGATTGCTCGAACATAGTCGTGTCATGAACCCTTCCAATAATCTCACCAATAACAAGAAAATGATGATAGTGAAAAAGGTGATTTGGGTAAGTATGGATATGTATAGCTATGTAACTCAATCAGTTACTTAGCGTTCAGATTTTGGACAGATGTGTTTGTCGCTTTAGTGGGGAGGGGTATCAATGTTATTTATTAGAGGCGCTTGCTCCTAAATCAAAAATGCCACTACAAATCTGCAGTGGCATTAGAACGATAACAAACTATCACCTTGCTTAAACCTAAACTTTAGTTCTTATATAAACTAAAGTTCTAACAGTTTAGCCAGTTCACGCTCTTCGAGAAGCTCTTCAATGCGTTGACGAGTCTTAGGCGTTTCGGCTTGCGCTTTAGTCGACTTGCCTGCTTTTTTGCTTCGGCTCGTTTTCGCTTTTTCCTTAGTCGTCATCGTAATCTTCCTTGTGTTTTTTGTGTTACAGGTTGCACGTCTCTTTTAGTGCCTTGCCCGCTTTAAATGCTGGCGTCTTTGATGCGGCAATCTGAATCTCTTCTCCGGTTCGCGGGTTACGACCAGTGCGAGCAGCTCGAGAGTTAACTTTAAAGCTACCAAATCCAAGGATCGATACGTCATCACCGTTCGCAAGCGAAGTAGAGATACCTTCAACTAGCGCATTTAGTGCTGTGCCTGCTTGGTCTTTTGAGATGTCTGCAGAAGTCGCGATGTGTTCAACTAATTGAGATTTGTTCATAATCTATATTCCTTATTGAGTACGGCTGGCGTCTACCTTTAGCACCTAGCTTATGCGATCTTATCAACAGCAATTGAAATAATGTCAGTGAGCGGGTAGAGCTTTGTAAAGTAACCAACAGAATTGACTATAAAAGCATCTGTCGGTTCAATCAATGCAATTCATTGATTATTATTGGTTTATAGACATGTTGCCCAAATTTACTTGAGAAAAGAGCATTAGGGTTGCCCGTTCGATTCATAATCCAAATCGAAGCTGTCATCTATCACGTTGATAACGAAAGAGTAAAAACAAAGAAGCCCAGCTTAATTGCTGGGCTTCATGTTGTGCTGTCAGAGCGATTTGTTAATTCAGAACTATTTAGTAATAAAAATTTGTTCTGTTTCTAGTGATGTCATCGTGCGAACTTGACGCCAAATGTAGTAGAAAATACCTAACATCATCAGCATGCTTGGGATGGCGATTGCTGGGTAGCTGTAAAGTGTCAGCTTGCCAAGTTCTTCATTAAAGGCAGCGGTGCCAGCAGGGCTAGTCACAATCCAAGTCGCTAGGAAGTAGTTCATAGCTGAAGAAAATGCGAAAGTACTCGCGAATAGGTAGTTGGATGTCATTAGACAACGATCAAACTTTGCTTGGTTACCGAGCTGCTTTAGGCGCTCTTCAATAAGAGAGATATTTAACAGGGCCGGTGTGAAGATAACTTTCTGGATAAACGGGTAGCGGGTGAAGGTAGAGCCAAGAACCGCCAAACCAATTAGACCAGGGATTAATGCTTCTTTTAGTGCTAACCAACGAGTGTCTAGCTCAAAGAAACCAATACCGCCCGTTAATAGCACGCTGACGAAGCCAAGCGCCGCGATGAAGTTGAACTTCTTGTTGCGGATCAACTCCATGCCACCGTAAGCAATAGGGAAGGCTAGTGCGACAAGTAATGCTAAGCCTGTTCCGAGAAGCTCATCTCCACTGAACTTCATTAAAATGAATGAAGGAAGAAAGACGTTAAACACGACTTCGAAAAGAGGACTCGATTTTTTGTTTTCTGTGTTACTCATAATTTCTAAATACATTATGTTATGGATTTATTCTCAGGGATTGTTGTTTACCTCGCCCAAGATGTAAAGCCTTAAGGCGTCATGCTGTGTAACGACATGTGACATCAACGACATCTCTGAGCCTATATAACGCTCAATTTAATACTTTGTGAGGGATGTTTATCTGGCCGACTTGGGGAAATCGAGTGGAAATTTTGGTTTAGTTTATTCAAACCTAATTCAGTTTATTGCGTTGTAGCGTACTCTTACTCACATTCACCGCTCTTAAACGATTGATGAATGTGAAATGAGGCAGAACAGAAAGGAAGAGTTATAAGCCCATTATTCGTCGAAAAGTAGGTTAAAGCTCAAAGGGATTTGGTCGGAAATCGCTAATCCACCCACGGTCGCTGAAAGTTTGTTTAGATTCTCTGTAGATATCCCAAAATCAGCGCCATTGACGATGATTGTTGAAGCTGAGCTAACCATGACAAACCCTGAGGATGGAACCACCACAACTGGGAAATCGATCGTTTTGGTTACGCCGTGTAAAGTAACTTCCGCTGCTACTGTTGTTCTTTTTGGATCACCAGATAGCATCGACGGTTCAACCTTCCCAGAGATCTTCACTTCAGGGAAAGTCATCGATTCAAAGTAGAGCTCATTGAGCCTCTGATCGCGAATATCCACGCCAGTACTCACACTTTTTACGTCCAACAATATGGCAAATTGACCCTCTTCGGTAAGACCACCAGATAAAGGCTTGATGGATGCGGGCTCAACAACAAACTGCTTCTTGATGGTTGCGAACGTGATATTCGATAAATTGGGGTCTAACGTGTAGCCCGTTTCCGCGAAAGATTGAGCGGAGATAACGGTGCATAGGAGGCCGAGTGTAGAGATTAGTTTTTTCATAAGTTGTCACCAGATTGATGAATTCACAAGTTTAACGCTCTCGAGTCGTGCATTTTTGGAGATCTTTATTTGAACTAAAGATAAATTAGAAAAAGATAGATAGAAGCTTAGTTCAGCATTCATCAAATTACCTGACGAAGGTAGAGCATCGCCATATTATTGGAACCATGATCGGCAAAGTTACTTGTGCAAATCTAGTTATGTTATAACATAACTAAAAGTCACTATTACTGTGAACGACGTTTGCAGTATTAAAAGAGAAACGATAAGCATGCATCAAGGAGATGACGTAATGAATGCCGTGTTAACCAAGCCTTTGATAACGAATAGCATTCAGCCACTTAACATTAGTTCCGTTGTGAGTATCAAGGATAAGGCAAATCACAAGCCAAGCTTGAGTGCTTCTGAGCAGCCAACGGTATTAGCGGAAATCTACCAAAGTGAT
Organism: Vibrio sp. 10N.247.311.47; assembly: GCF_041467535.1. NCBI lineage: Bacteria > Pseudomonadati > Pseudomonadota > Gammaproteobacteria > Vibrionales > Vibrionaceae > Vibrio > Vibrio sp. 10N.247.311.47. The sequence goes on along the minus strand of NZ_JBFSUR010000003.1, from coordinate 88,649 downwards.
ATTAATATAGCGGTATGGCAGCGACAGTTTGATGAAGGCTTAACGACGGCAATTAGTGAATTTATCGCCTTGAATCCAAACTTTAGTAAGTCTGTTAGCGTGTCACCTGATAATGCTTTCGATAAGTTGGAATTTGCTACCGATGGCACCGCCTCTAAAGCGCTATTAGAAAACATGGCAGAGCTGGTGGATATGTTCTGTTGTTTGTTTGAGCTTGAAGAAGTCGGATTGCGTTTAGCCGTTCTGAATAAAGCGATGTGCCCACGTTTCCATTTTGATCAAGTGCCTTGCCGCTTGGTGACAACTTATCATGGTGTTGCGACTCAATGGTTGCCAAACGACTTAGTCGACCGTTCTAAGCTAGGGCTAGGGGCTAACGGAAAGCTTGATTCTGTTTCAGGCCTGTACAACGACGAATCTGACATCCAGAAAATGGCCAGTGGTGATGTTGCGTTATTAAAAGGGGAGCGTTGGAGTGGCAATGAGAATAGAGGCCTTGTTCACCGTTCACCAGTCACTTCATCTGACGAAACACGATTGCTGTTAACGTTGGACTTTGGTTGATCAACTTTTGACTACTTTGTCCGCAACCTGTTTCTATTCAGACGTTCAACTCATTTAAATACCTTCCTAATGAGCTAACGGCATGGCGCGATCTGTGCTGTTATTATTCTCAAACAGAGACACTCATCAGCTGACCATGTTTAGCACATTAATTCAAAATTTAGAGTTTACCATTCTCTAAATCAATGGGTTACGATGCGTGCACTTACTCACATATATCAATATTTCAGTTCCTCATCGGTTTCTTAATTTATTTTAAAGCGTAAAATATATCCCGCTTGCAAACCGCTTTGGCAATCAATTTGTTCGCCACGGTTTATTACTTCCAAATTATAGGTTTCCTATGTTCAAGAAACTCTCGCTTAAAAATAAGCTGGCGATTTCAGCCAGTATGGCCATTATCCTGGGGGGGATTTTGGTCGAGGCATTGTCTTTTCGTGCTTCACTGCAAAGGTTGGATACAGAAGTTGAACAGCGTTTAGAAGGCGCATCGGCTTCTTACAATCAATATGTATCGGATTGGATCTTATCCAAAGAGCTTGCGCTTACTTCTCTTTCGAAAGAGTCCAAACAAGAAAGCTTGGTGACTCATCTAAAACAGGTTCGTGACTCAGCATCTTTTGATAATGTCTTCTTGGCATTTCCTGATGGTTCGCAAAAGAACGCGAACGGAGTAGTACTGCCGCCGGGCAATGATGATCCCCGTTTATGGGGTTGGTATACCAATGCGGTTGCGAACCCAAGCAAGGTGTTCATGGATAACCCAACGGTTGCTGCAGCAACTGGGGCGAACGTTGTGTCGCTGGGTACTGCCATGCAATTACATGGTCAACAGGTTGTGTTAGGCGCGGATGTTGAAATTACCGACATTCTTAATAGCCTAGAGCAAGTGATTCTTCCAGGTGAAGGTTACATGTTCATCGCGACCAATAAAGGCACGGTTTATACGCACCCTGACACCAAGTTACTGAACAAAAATATCAGCTCACTTGGGTTAGATTTTGCGGACGTACAAAAGGCGCTGACTAGCGGTAAAGACACTTCTATCGAGTTGAATGGCAGCGACTATGTTCTGTACGCACGTGCGATTGATGGAACGAGCCTGATTACTGTGAGCGTTGTTAACCATGACTCTCTGGTTGCGCCACTATTTGATGCAGTGATTGGTCAAGTGTTGGTGACGCTACTTGTGGTGATCGTATGTACCATACTGTTTAACCTGTTGTGTACGATTCTATTCCGTCCGTTGAACCACGTATCTCAAGCACTGGCGCAAATCGCGAATGGTAGTGGTGATTTAACTCAACGCATTCATGTTGAAAACCAAGATGAAGTGGGCGAGTTGGCTCATAACTTCAATACCTTCGTTGGAAGTTTACAGCAGTTGATTGGCCATATCCGTGGGCAGTCAGAGCAGCTAAACAGCCAGTCAGAGCAAAGTGCTCAGCGTGCGAACCGTTCGGTGGATGAGCTTAATCATCAGCAGCAAGAAATCACCATGGTCGCGACGGCCGTAACTGAAATGGCGAGCGCCACGCAAGAGATAGCATCGCATGCCGAGCAAACAGCAAAAGCGGCGCAAGATTCAGCGACAAGCACTAACAGTGGTCACGCTCTGGTCGTCGACACTAAAGGTTCTATCAATAACCTAGCCAATGAAGTGAACGAAGCAGGTAATGTGATCAGCGAGCTAAACAAGCATGCTCAAGAGATCTCGACAGTACTCGCCACGATTCAAGGTATTGCTGAGCAAACCAACTTGCTTGCTTTGAATGCGGCGATTGAAGCGGCTCGTGCTGGTGAACAAGGTCGTGGCTTTGCTGTGGTAGCGGATGAAGTACGTGTGCTTTCACAGCGTACCCACTCTTCAACAGAAGAGATCAAATCAACAATTGATATCCTGCAGCGCACAACGGCGCAAGCGGTTGAGCTTATGGAGAGCAGTTCTAAACTGGCGATACATTCAGTAGAAGATGCAGACAGAGCTTCGCATGCGCTTGAAGAGATCAACACGGCGGTTGCTTTGATCAGCGATATGGCGACTCAAATCGCGACGGCTGCTGAAGAGCAGACACATGTGACGGGTGAAATTACCCAGAACGTGACGACCATTAAAGATGTTACCGACCACCTAGTTGTGGGCGCACAGGACAGCTTAACTGAGTCGAACGAACTTAAGAGCCAAGCCGCTGGCTTAAGTGACAAAGTGGCGACTTTTAAGCTTGCTTAACTGGTTCGCTCACTGATGCCTGATCAGTGAGTGCACGTTAAGCAATAAGCCAAAGCGACGTAGATTACGTCGCTTTTTTTGTATTTGTGAGTAATCGAATTCTTTACTAATCTACTTCTGAAAACTCTTTCAGCGCACTCATTGCAGCTTCTGCTTTGTCTTTTTGAACGAAGATGTGGTCGTGATAGTAGCCCGCAACCACGTTAGCGCTAATGCCGTAAGAGCCAAGCTTTGTCGCAAACGCCGCCGTTAATCCAACCGCTTCAAGGCTCGAATGTACCGATAAAGTGATAAGGCTAAATACACCGTCGAAGTTTAGCTGAGCTTTGGTCGCAACGTCTTCTTCCAGAACCAGCGTTAAACCTTCTTTCTCACGAAAAGTTGAGATTGGATTGAGCTGAACATAGTCTGTTAACGCTCCGTCGACAGTACAGAAAACATAGTTGCCTTCAATGAGTTCTGGTGACATGGACTTTAACAAAATGTCTAAATCGGTAATGGCAGTCATAGTCAGTTTCCCTGCGTTAATAAGCTAATTGATGATGTATGCAGTCACGATAGAAGCAACTGACAGTTAAGTAAAATTAATGATTTTAATTCTGCATCAGTTTTACTAATGGCAAGTTTTCCTCCTTAGTGATGGCATCGTACTTCTACCAACTTGTCGATTGTTCCATCTCGTCAGATAAATGGTCGATAAAGGCTCTTAACAGCGGTGTGACTTGTTTACGCGTTCCATAAATAGCATGAACACCGAGCGTTTTAGGTTGCCATTCAGAAAGCAGTGGCACTAATAGACCATCACGCATCAAGGTTTCCACTGAAGGGAAGGGCAGTAAACAGATACCGTTGCCTTTGAGTGTGGCAGAAAGCAGAACCTCTGAGGTGTTTGCACTGATATTCCCTTTAATCGGAACCGATTCGAGCCCATTGGGGCCATTGAACGTCCAAGCGGTTTTGCCAAAGTAACTGAACGATAAACAGTTGTGGTGCGCTAGATCTTGGGCTTCTGTGGGTGTGCCTTTCTCTTTTAGATATTGAGGCGATGCGCAAATCACGGAGCGGCATTCACCGATCTGCTTCGCGACAATATTGGGCGTCAGTTCGTTGGTTATGCGAATGGCCAAATCGATGCGTGACTCAACCAGGTTGACGGTCTGATCAGTCGAGATAATGTCGATAGAAACCTCTGGCCATTTGGCGATGAAGCGACTAATTGATTCCATCAAGAAGCTATCGACAATCGAGTAGCTCGCAGTAATACGCAGCTGACCTTTTAAATGCTCTCGGTTTTGGTTTCTGATCCCAGCTAGGGATGTTTCCAGTGCCAAAAGTTCTCTGGCGACCTCAAGTGTTTCTTTACCTGCGCTGGTTAAACTCAAGCTTCGTGTTGTTCTGTGAAGCAAGCGTGTGTCCATCCATGTTTCTAACTCACCCAAATAACGAGTGACCTTGGTTCGTGATAGATCAAGGTGCTCTGCCGCTGCGCTCAAACTGCCACGTTCCACTATGGTGACAAAGACATTCATTGCCTCGAGTTTATCCATTGTTTTATTGCCTAGAGAATTAAACCGACCTCAGTATATGTCCGAAACCTGCAATAGTTAAAGTCAATTTGATATCTATTTCATCTAAAAACAATCAAATAAGATATTTGGACATTCAACGAGTTGGCAGGTGTTCAACTCCAAGTATCGGAATAAAGCCATGAATACGTTATCGAAAAACCTGTTATTAAAAAGCATGCTTTTAGGAACCATAAGCCTAGGAACCGTGCTGGCATCAAGTGTTGCTTTAGCTGTGGATCTGAACATCACTCACTATAACCCCGGTGAGAACGCGATATTCCCTGCAAGCTCGGTATTGGTTTCGGGTGAGAAAGAAGTGATTCTATTTGACGCACAATTCAGTGTCGCAGACGGACAAAATTTGGTGGAGCAAATCAAAGCCACAGGCAAAAAATTATCGATGGTTTACATCAGCAGCGGCGACCCAGATTACTACTTTGGTTTGGAACCGATAGTTTCGGCATTTCCTAACGTTAAAGTCGTTGCCAGTGAAGCCGTTGTCGCGCATATCAAACGCACCAAAGATGCAAAGCTTGAATACTGGGGGCCTATATTAGAAGGCAACGCGCCCTCTAAGGTGATTGTTCCAATGATGATGAACGACACAACATTAAGCATCGAAGGTGAAACCATCGAAGTGAAAGAGATAAATACACACCAAGCTTACCTATGGGTTCCGTCTGAAAAAACGGTGTTTGGTGGCGTGTCGGTGTATAGCGGTGTGCATGTATGGATGGCAGATACTGCATCGAAAGAGATTCGTAGCCAGTGGTCACAATCGTTGGAGCGTATGAAAGCACTAGAGCCAGAGGTTGTAATTCCGGGTCACTATTTAGGTGAAATGCCAACAGGAATAAATGCAGTTCACTTCACGAAGGATTATGTGGCTGATATTGAAAAAGCGTTGGCGAGCAAAAGTAATCCAACATCGGTTGAGATCAGTGATTACATGAAGAAAGCCTACCCGAAATTTGAGGCTACGGAAGGCGATTTAGAACTTGGCGCGAAAGTGCTAAGCGGCGAAATGGCTTGGCACTAGAGTTGATTATCTCGGTTGTGTCCCAGAACAGTCTGAAGATTGTATGCTAGATTTATTGGTGATACACAACTGGAGATATCGATGATCTGGCTTTCAGTGAAAGTACTACAGATTGGACTTGTCTATGGATACAGGAAGTATCAAAAAACGAAAAGAGCTCCAGCTTAGGAGCTCTTTTTTTGTTTCGGAGAGACGACTTTCTATTTCAAGTGAGAAAGAAAATCAGCATTTACCCGGTTTACAGTTAGTAGTCAGATTAGCCTAGTAGCCAGATCCGCCCTGCAACTCAATATCACCAATAAGCGAAAGTATGTTGAAAATAGAACCCATTACTCCTCACATCGGCGCTCGTATTCACGAACTAGAGCTTTCTACATGCAGTGCTGATGAACTCGATAAGGTGTATCAGGCACTTATTGCCCATCAAGTGATCTTTCTCGACGGGCAGACTTTGTCTCCAGAACAACACTTGATGATTGCACAGCGCTTTGGAACGTTAGAACCTGCACATCCTTTCTTCCCTCGCGTGGAAAGTGCGCCACAGGTGAGTGTGATTGAAACAACCCGTGGCAATGCGCCAAAGGAAAGTTATTGGCATACCGACTTAACGTGGCGCAGCTTGCCGTCGAAAGCTTCCCTGTTGCATGCTCAACACATTCCAAGCATTGGTGGTGACACTATCTGGTGTTCTATGACTGCGGTTTTTGAATCTCTACATGAAGATATGAAAGCTAAGTTGAGAGGGTTGTCGGCGACTCATTCGCTTGTGGCCTTTGAAGGTATAGAATCAGAAGACATTGATCTCGATTGGCACAAATCCTTGATTAAAACAGCACAGGAGAATCCGCCAGTGGTTCACTCTGTTGTTCAAGTTCATCCTGAAACGGATAAAGAAACGCTCTGTATCAATGAACAGTTTACTCGTTATATCAACGAACTCGACCGCAAAGAGAGTGATGTTTTACTCAGCCAACTGTTTGAAATTGCGAGACGCCCTGAGTTTCAAGTTCGTTTCAAATGGGACAACGGCTCAATGGCGATCTGGGATAACAGGGTAACGCAACATTACGCAGTGATAGATTACGGGGATACTCCAAGAAAAATGCATCGAGTAACAGTGACATAGCGGTAAGCTGAACACAGTTATCAAAAGAACACCGCGCATGCCCATCCCTGAACCAAGCACTCGTACTTAAATTTAAGCGTCAGCAGGGTGCATCATTCATCTACGCTTAATAATAAAAACAAATGCGTTGGTACATATTTGATTGAAACCTCACTGCTCGGACGTGATGTGTAATATAATCGGCGCCAAAATATAAGTATAAAAACCAAATCATAGAATTAATAAACGTCAGGGCTTAGAGAGCAAAGTATTTCGTATGAACGCGATTCGTAAAGTTTACCAGTACGCAGAACCGAATTTAACCCTCGTGGGTTGGATGGGCTTTGTCGGCTTCCCAATTTACTACATTGTGTGGGAGTTTTTGTTCCCGCAACCCTACGAAAACTTAGCGCTTCGCCTGTTTTGCTCGGTATTGTTCTTTGGCATTATATTTCGCAATCGCGTCCCATTTGAATGGCGAAAATACCTTCCGGCTTATTATCAAGTTGCCGTAACTATCTGTTTGCCAGGTTTCTTCTTCTACATGCTGCTAATGAATAATTGGTCCAACGTTTGGGTTATGTCATTCATGTCGGCTATTTTCCTCCATATTTTATTGGTGCACGTGACGAGAGTGATGTTTGCACAAACCTTTGCCGGTATTGGGATTGCTACCTTGTGCGCTTGGATTGCACAAGGCTTCTACCTCGAACTCACAATGGATTGGACGCATGTGCCAATCTTTTTGTTTATCTACTTATTCGGCAACTTGTTCTACTTCCGCAATCAGGTGGAACATGAAAACAAGGTGTCATTGGCGAAGTCTTTTGGTGCGGGTATTGCCCATGAGATGCGAAACCCTCTAAGCGGATTACTTACCTCTATTGATGTCATGCAGTCCATATTGCCGAACCCTAAAAGTGGCGATCAAAAAGGGCAATATGCGTTAAGCAATGAAGAAGTGATTCAGTTGCGTGAAGTGGGCGATGAAGCGATGGAGATCATTCATTCCGGTAACGAAACGATAGATCTGTTACTGACTTCAATTGATGAAAACCGAGTCTCTCGATCTACGTTTAAGAAGCATTCAGCGCAAGCGGTGGTTGAGGATGCGATAGACAGTTTCAATTACAAGCGCTCTGCTGATAAGTCAACAATCTCCTTGGATGTGCAGAGTAACTTTGAGTTCTTGGGTAGCGACACCTTGTTGAAATACGTCATGTATAATCTGTTCAAGAATGCGTTCCATCATCGTAGCCCTGAAGATTTTCATATTCATGTCACCATGTTCAGTGATGAAGTGACGAACCAGATAATGGTGACGGATAACGGCTCTGGTATTTCGAGCGATATCATTCGTCGTATTTTCCAAGACTTTTACACCACAGGCCAATCGGGTAATTACGGCTTAGGTTTGCCATTTTGTCAGAAGGTAATGCGCTCGTTTGGTGGTGAAATTAAATGTCAGTCTGAAGTGGATCAATGGACACAGTTCACGATGACTTTTCCGTCTTTGTCTTCCCATTCGGTGAAAGAAATCAAGAATGAACTGACTAAACTTAAGACTGTGCTAATGGTGAGTGACCAGAAAGTTCTCACCAATAAAATGACTGAGGTAGCCCGTATTATGGGGTTTGAGCTCACGGTGTTGGATGTAGCATCAGCGCTTAAAAATAAGGAATACCAGTTCGAATTCGACTTGATATTCGTTGACATGGAGAGCTTGGATTTAAGAGCAAGTTGCCTCGATAGGGTTGAATCTTTACTTTCATTCACTGAAGCTCGAATCATCTATTTGTATGAACATCACCCAATTAAACGTGTCCGAAACGTTGCTTTTGAACCTATTTGGGTGGAAACACAAGTTTGGCTACTGAATACCAAGGCGACCATCGAACGCTTACTTTTCGACTCCAACTATGTGATGCCATCAGTTTCTGTAAAACCGTTAGAGGCCACCACTAAACGTACGATTATGGTGGTCGATGACAATGAATCTCTACGCCGATTTACGGCAATGTTATTGGAAAAACAGGGCTTTGATGTTGTGCAAAAAGAAGACGGACAACAAGCCTTAGATGCGCTTGATACCGACGAAATCGACTTGATCCTAATGGATATTGAAATGCCAATCATGGACGGTGTTGAAGCTTCTCGCCGAATTCGCAGTGCCGACAAAGAATACTCTTCGGTGCCGATTATTGCTCACACGGGTGACAGTTCTCCCGTTACCTTGGAAAAGATGGAATCATCAGGCATGTCGGACTTTATTGTTAAACCTGCCGATAAAAACCGACTGTTTGATAAAATTGCTCACTGGATTTAGCGGGTGTAATAGTCTGAAGTTTACGGCCATTGGGTAGACATAGATTCAAGAAAGAGCTCAGCGAATTGCTGGGCTCTTTTTGTATCGCGACATGATAGCGTCCATTCAGTCCTGCCGTTGGTGTTGGTTATAAATATGGTTCGAAAAAGGTTACACGAACTCTAACTCGGGGTGATGGTACGCTTCGTGACAAACCGTGAGCACATGGTCAATGTCTCTTGGTGTCATATCGGCATTCACTGAAAAACGGATGATGTTTTTGTTCTTGCCAGTCGCAGGGCGGCAGAATACCGCACCGAACACATCACGTTCTTCTAAGAAGTCTCGCACACGCTCCGTGTTTCTTTCATTGCCGCACTCTAGCGCTACAATTTGAGACTCACTGCGGATATTAAAGCCAATTCGCTTTAGCCCCGTAGTCAGCGACTTAGCCCGATTGAATAAGGCTTCTCGTTTGTCTTCCGCACCTTTGATCACCTCCAACGTTTTCTCTAAACGAACCACTTCTTGTGGTAACACTGTTGAGCTAAAAATCGCAGGGTACGCCACAAACGGCAAGGTTTTAGACAGTTGTTTAGGGCCAAGGATTGCCCCAGCGCGATAAGCAAAGGTTTTTGCCAAGCTAACGGTGATGAAGTCGACTTGGTTGGTGAGCCCCAATGCTTGCACTAAGCCTGCACCATTCTCTCCATGTGTACCCAGTGAATGGGATTCATCAACGACGACCGCACAATCAAACTCTTGCGCCATTTCGTAGATGTCGCGCAGTGGGGCAATGGTGCCTATTGTGCTGTAAACCGAGTCGACAACAATGACACCTGAGCCGTGGCGCTCTAACTGTTTGCGTAGGTGATTCATATTGTTATGCATAAACGGATGGGCAACTGCGCCGGCAGCCCGAATCCCTTCCCATAGCGACATGTGTGCAAGGAAATCAATATACACAGGTGTGCCCGGTGGACAGATGGTTTGCAATAGCCCAATATTGGCCGCCCAGCCCGATTGAGAAAGCAAACAGCTCTCCATTCCAACATAGTTCGCAAGCTCAGTTTCGAACGCAGGTTTAGACTGCTCATCTTGTAAGAAAATCGCAGACATCACCACGTTGTCATCGTGCTCACAGATCGCCGCTTGATGGGCTTGTTGGATCTGTTTGTTGTGTGACAGCGCTAGGTAATCATTGCTCTGCATCACAACGGCACTGCGCTGGGGGCGTTTACCCAATACCAAATGCTTTTGGCTTTGGTTCTGGGTAATCAGGTCTTGAATATAGAAGTTCAAGCGTTCTTCGATAAAGGAAGGTAGTGGTTTGTTTTTTGTTTTATCACTCATAATAGTTCTCTTCAAATACAGGAAAACGCCAGCGCTGACGGCTGTATATTGACGATAAAAAGTGATGTGTCATTAGCCAAGTTGCATAATTTTGTGGGTGCTTGCAAACTCAGCATTTAAGGGTTTTGAGGCGAGTGGGTTTCCTTACGGTTCGGGGCTTTACCCGAATTAAGATAGGAATAATAGCCTTCTTTTTTATGACAAAAGGCTATTAGAATTCGGCATTCGAAGGCATTTTAAAAAGCGGATTTTGAAAGGCTACGTGCTACGTGCTACGTGCTGTTAGCTGTGAATATGGATAAGCTCGATTAAGGCATCCAATTGCTGCTTGGCTCCACCCTCTAACGAATACCCAATATTGATGCGTAAGCAATTGCTGTAAAGGTCGAGAGTGCTGAACAGGTGTCCAAGCCTAATATCAATGTTCTTGTCGGTAATGCCCTGAGCAAAGGCTGACTGGTTCAAGCTTGGGATTTGCAGCCAAAGCACCATGCCACCTTGTGGATTACTTATCTTCACATCTTGAGGAAGGTGCTGAGCCAAATAACTTAGGTATTGTTGGCGCAAAGACAAGATCTGAGTGCATCTTCTCCTCACGTGCTTAGCGTATTGGCCAGATCCAATAAAGTCAGCAACCGCAAGCTGAGTGGGCAGGGCAACGCCGTAGCTCGCAGCTGAGAACTGAGCCTTGTATTCGTTGATAAACCTGCCCGGCAAGCAGCATCCCAAACGGTAACTCGGTGACAAATTTTTCGATACTGATCCACACCATAAGACAAAACCGCCTTTGTCGTAGTATTTCGCGGGGAGCGGCGTGTGTGAGGAGTAGGACAGTTCCAGATACACATCATCTTCAATGATCGGCACTCGATAGTGATTCGCTAATTCAGCCAGTTTCTGCTTTTGAGTGGCTGACATGTTGATCCCTTGAGGGTTCATATGAGAGGTACAAAAGATCGCGGCATCGACTTGTTTATTTTTCAAATGCGCTTCCAGTTGTTGCAAGTCGACACCATCATCTAGAGACGGGATCTCGATGATTTTTCGCGACATTTGTCCGAGCAATTCCAGAATACCGTTGAAACATGGCGAGCTAATAGCGATGGTGTCGCCTTCTTTAGTGTAAGATTTAAGTGCGGCCTTAATCGCAGACATACAGCCAGCCGTAATCACCATCTCTTCAGGTGAAAAGTGCACATCGAGCTTGGCAAAATGAGTGGATAATGCCTGTCGTAAAATCGGCTCACCTTGTGTATCTGGGTAATGGTTAAGCCTGTTGCTCATACGCCTAATAGCGCGACGAAAACTTCGTTCCAGTTCAACGATCGACTGCTCATCATTAGTGGTGCTCGAAACCCCTAAAGGCCCATTGATTGAGTTGTGAGTCGATGAGGTTTGCCTAACGCTGGACACCTTACTCTCAAACTGTGCCCACTCTGGGGTTGAGTGAGCAGGTTTATGAGGAGAAACAAAATATCCCGCTTGCGGTCGAGAATGAATCCAACCTTGTGATTCCAGTTTTTGGTAGCAGCTCACCACGGTCGACATGCTGATCGCCTGTTGCTTGGCGCTACTTAGTCAGTTATGGCTTTGTGTTCGGTGTGGGTATCTGGGGTATGGCTTCATGGTCGATCACTGCTGGTTTATCGTCTGGGCTTTCATCGGTCTTGCTTTCAACCAACGTATTAATCGGCATGGCGGTTGGCGTGTGGTTGTTCAAGGAGAGTGCTTCTATTCGTAAATTATTGGGTGCGATGCTAGCTATGTGTGCATTGGCGGTATTGGTATCTGCAGCTACGGGTAATGTCACCGTTAATGGCGTGATCTTGATTATGATTGCGGCGTGCAGTTGGACCTTGATGGGCGTGATTGTTAAGGCATCGAAAACCACTCAAGCTTTTGCGTTCAATGTCTGGGGGATGCTGTTTGCTCCAGTGCCATTTGCCGTGATGTTACACGGTGACCAAATAATCTGGCAGGGCATCGAACAGTGGGATTGGAACACGACGATTGCGGTGCTGTTTCAAGCTTACCCAACCACGCTATTTGGTTATTGGGTATGGAATAAGCTGCTAATCCAATACCCTTTAAGCACGACCGCGCCGTTAACCTTGTTAGTGCCTATCTTCGCATTGATCAGTGGTTACTTTATGTATGATGAGGTGCTGTCTGTGGCTCAGGTTGTTGCATCAATACTGTTTCTTGTCGGGATTGGTTTGATTGTGAAACCTGCGAATGTAACGAATACCAAAGCGACACAAACACTTGCTGAACAAAAATGATTGAAGAAAGCTGATATTGCATGAGCAGCTTTGAATGACAAATAAGACCTCGCACTTGTGAGGTCTTATTCTATGTCGAAGAAGTGAAGTTATTTAAATAACCAACTTACTAAGCAATCAACTAACCATACACGCAAGTAACTGGCTCTCAAGATCATATTCTATTTCTAGACCGATCATTTCTATTCTGATTTCGATACACTCATCGAGTTCTGATTCCGTCAAGCCATCCTCTGTTAAGTTGTAACCGAAAACCTCAAAAGAACATAGGCTTTTATAAGTGAATTCGAATTAAATTCTGAAATGATACAAATCTTATATTTAATAACGCTTATTTAGTAACCTTTGTTGAGTCCCATATCAAATCAAGTGGCTGATTTTATTGGGTATCGGAGAAAAGTCTCAAAAATTATTATTTAGTTCGCTAAAGTTTTAAATTCTATTAATGGTTGTTTGTATGGAATATAACTCCATTTCGTTACTGTTGAGTAGATGGTTTTTAGCTATATATGTGAAATTTGAAGCGAGTTATCTTTCTGATTTGAAAGAATAATTAAATAGTTAAGATAAAAAAGTTGGCGAAAATCAGAAGCTTGGCATACACTTTCCTTGTAAATGACCTTATCTCATTGATTGAATAGGGTAAATGCTTTGGCGCTACTGGCGATGGTAGCAATGTTTAACATAGCTTTGAGGAAAGTTTTATGGCACTCACGAAGGCCGATTTGGCTGAGAACCTGTTTGAGACACTCGGATACAGCAAGCGGGATGCCAAGGAAACGGTGGAAGTGTTTTTCGAAGAAGTTCGTAAAGCGCTCGAAAATGGCGAACAGGTAAAACTGTCTGGTTTTGGTAATTTTGATCTTCGCGAGAAAAACGAGCGACCTGGTCGTAACCCGAAAACTGGTGAAGACATTCCAATTTCTGCTCGACGTGTTGTTACTTTTAGACCGGGACAAAAACTAAAGGCCCGTGTCGAAAATATTAAAATCGAGAAGTAGCCAAGCAATAGACCACGCCTAGCGTGGTCTTTTTGTATCTGCATAGAGTTTAAGCTAAACGCATTTCTTTAATTTTTAGTAACCTTTCTCAAACTCCATCTATTTACTGTCCGGTAAGAACTTGCTTTAGATGCGAAAACAGAGGCTAGGCCTCTGACTTTGAATCTTCACTCTAAAGGGCTTGTTGAACCTTACTTGCGATGTCTTCAGACACCCAAGGCTTCCATACCTGTGGTGAGCTTTCTAGAAAGTAATACATGGCTTCTTCGGCGTCGGCTTGGTTGTCTTCCATCCAGGCCAGCAACTCACTCATTTGTTTATTGGTAAAACCACGCTTTTCAAAGTATTGGTAGGCAAGAGGTTCGTTATTAGCAAAGGCTTCTGTGGTGATTGTGTGAACCGGTGCTGGTGGATACATGGTCACTTTAGGAGATTCACAATCAGGTTGTGTCGTACAGTTACGGAATTCCTCAATGTCAGTACCACTTCCGAAATCAACCTTCACCATTTCATACTTACCTAGCACAGGCGTAGGCGACCAGTAATATCCAAACCATGCTTTTTTGCGTTCGTAAGCTTTCGCTATCGTACCTGCTAAAGCGGCGCCTGAGCCGGGATCAACCATTTCAAAATTGTGATCTTCTAACTTAAGCGCATCGAACAGGTGACCGGAGGTAATCTGACAAGTCCAACCCGCAGGGCAGCTATAAAACGCAAACTTCTCATCATCTTCTGGGTGTTCAAACAGCTTTGCGTTTTTAATCACACCTTCAATGGTTGTAAGCTCTGGGTACTGTTCAACAAGGTAGTTTGGTACCCAGAAACCTTCTTCACCGCCGTTGACCAAAGACTTGCCCGCGTAACGTAGACGCTTATCCGCAACACCCTTATCCAACGCTTCTTTGATGCCATTAGTCCAAAGCTCTGGCGCAACATCAGGTTGACCTTTTTCAATCATTGACGTGCCCGTAGGGACGCTATCACCGGGGATTAAGTCCGCTTCACAGCCGTAGCCGTTATTCAAAATGAATTGGTCGACATGAGCAATAGGCTCGCCGAGTTCCAGTTCATGTCTGCAATGGTGATCTTTCCGCATTCGTCAGCACTAGCGTGTACAGAAAACGCAGCAAGTAGCGCGATGGAAAGCATGGATTTGTTATTCTGCATTGACGTAATTCCTTTTCTTGTCAGAAGCTTATTCGCTATAGAAACAGAAATGTTCGACGGAGAAAAGAGACTGAGATCTAAATTTAAACGATCTGATTATTTGGGATAGGAAGTGGAGAGGCTACTCAACAAGTACTAAAAAGGGCTGCGAGTGCAGCCCTTGTGATGTTTATTGGAATAGCCTATCTATGTGTTAAGCCGCTTTAATGTGCGTTGTAATGTACGGTTGCCATGCTTGTTGGTAAAGCTCTAAAGATTGGCGTCGTAGGCTATTGATTTGTGCCGCTTCGATATCGTTGATTGGGCGATGTTCCGCAATTGCGTGACGCTCAATGCCTTGGATAATTTCGTACAGCTCGTGCTCAGGACCACTTTTCACATCAGCAATCGCTTTTAAGTGAAGTTGAACCTCTGCAATGATGTTGGTTTTAGGCAAACGAACCAACAAGTTAAGGTCACGGTAACCAGAGTCAGCTGGTGATTTAAACTTGTTTTTCAGCTTTACAACGTCTGCTTCACGGCTTAGCGCTTCGTAAACTTCAACCAAGCTCTCTACATCGTTCGCGATGATAGTTGCACGGGCTAAGTCGGTAATTTTTGTCACATCACCATCAAGCTCAAGGGCGATTTTTTCTTCTGCACGAGCTTGAGATTTAACGCCAGCAAATAGCGCTTCAGAATTGGTGAGTAGGGCAGTACTTTTACAGATAGTTTCTAGTTCAGCTTGGCCTTGATGCGCTTTGCTGTACAAAATATCGAAGTCGGTGTAAGGCTGAGTCGGGCGTGAGTCGAAGGCTTTGATGCCGTAAAGGCCGCTCAAACTATGACGGAATACGTTTGAAGATACTTGGTTTTGCGCAGGAGTGCGCGTTTGATCTGTTGAACTTGTTGAAACAGGTGCTGCTGCGAATGCAGGCGCTCGGCTCAATACCAAAAGCATTAGGGCCGTCGTACGGAGAAATACACTCATTCAAACTCCAAAATACAAGGTTACAAAAAACGGGTAGTCAAAAGGGGTAACCAGTAACGCACAAGAGTAAAAACAGCTTAACTAAACTCACTACATATTTAATGGGGCTAGCTAAGACAGAAACCAACTCTAACGTTTAATATTGCTTTAAAATGTGAAGATATAGACAAATAATCCAACCGTTAGTTCCGCAATTATCAGAACTTTGAACTTAGCCAGTTTCTGATTTTATCGAAATCAATTTAGTACTTTAAACCAAGCTAAGGTTGCTCTTACCTCTCTATACTGTACCCTTGCATTATGACTGTTTAACATGAACGAAAGATGAATAATCCTGAATTTTGGCACAATAAATGGGCAGCCAACCAAATTGGTTTCCACCTCGAAGATGTAAACCCACTTCTGATTAAATTTTGGGAAAATACTGAGCCTAGCTACGAGAAGAGTGTGTTTGTTCCACTTTGTGGCAAAAGTGAAGATCTGATTTGGCTAGCTTCAAAGCATGAAGATGTTCAAGGTGTCGAGTTAAGCCAGATTGCGGTTCGCGCATTTTTTGCAGAGCACCTTTATACCCCGACTGTGACTCAAATTAGCGGTCAGCACGAGCTCTACCAATTCGATGAACTGAACATCTACACGGGCGATTACTTTTCAGCGCCAATCCAACCTGTCGATACCATTTATGATCGCGCGTCTTTAGTCGCATTGCCTGAAGAGATGCGAGTGCAGTACGTAGAGCGCTTAAAACAACTGCTGAAACCGGGCGGTAAGATCCTTCTGGTGACTCTGGATTATGATCAAAGCGAGATGGCGGGGCCTCCGTTTAGCGTACCTAAGTTAGAGATTGCTCAATTGTTTGCAGGATACAAAATTACATTGTTGAATCAAGATATAGCGAACGATGAACATCCGAAGATTGCTAAGAAAGGGTTGTCTCGCTTCTGTGAAGAAGTGTATTTGATTGAGTCAGACGCTTAAGTTCAGTCTGCTTAGTTAAGCGAACAGATAACACCAACAAAAAGACGGGCTCGATAGCCCGTCTTTTTATGGTTCAGATTTGAACTCGTGATTGTTCAGAATTGAATAGCAGGTTAGTAAATCACTTTTACTTTTGACGCGCTCTCAATGGCATCTTCAATCGCTGTTTCTGTGCTGTTACGACGGGTAAGCGCCACACCTAAACGACGGCGACCATCGATATCAGGCTTACCAAACAGGCGAACTTGTGTTTGTGGTGCGTCTAGCGCCTCTGTAAGACCTTCAAAACGAATGTTGGTTGAAGTACCTTGGCCAAGGATAACCGCTGATGCACATGGGCCGTATTGCGTGATGGATTTGATCGGCATACCGGTAAAGGCGCGTACGTGCAGTGCGAATTCCGATGAGTCTTGAGACATCAATGTTACTAGGCCTGTATCGTGTGGGCGAGGGGATACTTCGTTGAAGATAACGTGATCGCCTTTAACAAATAGCTCGACACCAAAGATACCGTGGCCACCTAGTGCATTAACCACTTGTTCAGCCGTGTATTGCGCGGCTTTAAGTGCGTTGTCTGACATCACTTGTGGCTGCCATGATTCGCGGTAATCACCGTCTTCTTGGCGGTGACCGATAGGCGCACAGAAGTGAACACCGTCGACTGCGCGAACGGTAAGTAGCGTAATTTCGTAATCGAAGTCGATGAAGCCTTCAACGATTACACGACCCGCGCCAGTACGACCGCCTTCTTGTGCGTAGTCCCAAGACTTCTGAATGTCTTCCTCTGTTTTGATAACGCTTTGGCCTTTACCTGAAGAGCTCATTACTGGCTTAACAACGCAAGGCATGCCCACGAATTCAACAGCGGAAGCGAAGTCTTCAAAGGTGTCTGCAAAGCGGTAAGGAGAAGTGCTCAGTTTGAGTTCTTCTGCGGCTAGACGACGGATACCTTCGCGGTTCATCGTTAGCTTGGTCGCATTCGCAGTTGGAACGACATTTAAGCCTTGCGCTTCTAGCTCTACCAACTTGCTGGTGGCAATAGCTTCAATTTCAGGAACCACATAATCTGGCTTTTCTAGTTCAATGATCGCTTGAAGTGCATCGCCGTCTAACATGTCTAATACATGGCTACGATGCGCAACTTGCATCGCTGGTGCGTCTGCATAACGGTCACAAGCAATAACTTCCAAACCTAAACGTTGGCACTCGATAGCAACTTCTTTGCCGAGTTCACCTGAACCTAATAGAAGTACACGAGTAGCATTTTCACGAGTAGCAGTACCAAACATAGAAATTCCTTCCGATCTTTTGAACGATTGATTGAAAACGGGGTGATCATACTTATTTTAATGACAAAAGCAAACGTTTGCGCAAGTTGTTGCTTTAATTACAGGCATAAAAAAAGCAGCCCTGTTAATTAGGGCTGCTTATTTAAATTTTTGTTAATTATATGTACTTAGATTGCTAAGTAAGTCACTGGAATGTCGGGATTAATCGCTTCTAATGTAGATTGCGTATCCGCTAGGTGACTGATGCTACCTTCTGCGATTTCAACCAAAGCAGCACTTTCAATTTGTTCGAAATCGAAGCCAGCCAGTTTAAGTTGAATCAACGCCACTTGTAGAGGAGGTAAGCTTGGGTTGAACGCTGCGTTTTCAGCGTAAGCACCGGTGAAAATCTCACCCGACGTCAATTGCAGTGAAACACCACTTAGGTTTTTGGTGTAAGGAGCATGGCTGCGGTTTAGTGCTGCTACCGCTTCTACAACAATAGGCGTTGTTTCTTCGGTCGTGTATTTATGATCAAGTTTTGTCATTAAGCCAGTTGTTACACCTAAATCAGCAGGGCCGAACGAGTCTGGCAGATACTCTTGCAGAGACATTTCATCACGTTGTGGCAGCTGAACTTTAAGTTCTTTTGCTGTTGTCAGTTCGTTCATGAATTGACGACAGTGACCACAAGGACTGAAGTTTATGGTGATATCTGAGATACCTAGTTCGCCTTTCATCCAAGCGTGGCTGATTGCAGATTGCTCAGCGTGAACGGTTTGACCAAGTTGAGCACCAGCGATTTCAAGGTTTGCACCAAAATACAGAGTACCAGACAAACCACGCACGATTGCACCAACATAAAAGTCAGATAACGGAGCGTAAGAATACGCTGCGGCAAAAGGAAGTAGCGCAATACGTAGCTCGTCATCCGCTAGACCACTTGCTTGCAGTAGGCTAGCAAATTGTTCTGGAGACAATGTCGCGTCAAAGTTGTCTGCTAATACGATGTCACTCAAAAGCGCTTTCATTGATGATGGAGCACTTTCCAGCGCCAGGGTAATACGACTGTTCATGTTGAATCCTTAATTGACCTTAGGCTTTAAGTTTATGCATTGCTCAGGAATTTTCTGTGATAAAGATCACTATTGAATTGTTGCTGTTACATTGGTTTGCATAATTAGAGTGAGGTCACACTTGAAATCGATTACAAGAGCCATTTATACAGCTGATATCGCACTTATTGCTCGTAAAAGACCGTGACTTGACTGCTATTGCTAAATAAATGCGAATAAAAAGCCCAAACAGACACTGTAATAAACAGCATTCTGGTTGGGCTGAATCGCGTAGTGATCGTTTAGGTTAAGAGTAGAACCAAACCACGAGCGAAAATATACTCGGTGCGATGATTGAGGTGATAACCCCACAAAGAACCAATGCCAACGAACTGAATGCCGCATCTTCTTGGTTCTTTTCAGCACATGTCGCAGTGCCTAATGCGTGAGATACCGTCCCCATGGTTAAACCACGGGCGATCGGGCTCTTAATACCAATGAGATTGTAGATTGGATAAGCAAAAATTGCCCCAAACAGACCAACAATCAATACCAATATTGCCGCAATCGCTGCTTCACCACCTAAATGGCTCGATACTTCCATTGCAATTGGCGTGGTGACTGATTTGCCTAACAAGCTCGCAATCAAAGTTAAGTCCGCTTTAAATGCTACTGCGATCACTGCCGTTGTTGTCATCGACATCACACTGCCTAGAGTGCAAGCAAAGGTAATGATGCGCCAGTTGGCTCTGATTTGAGGTAGCTGTTCATAAAGCGGGTAGGCAAGTGCAACAACCGCAGGCTGAAGCATGTAGGTAATCCAGGTGTTATCAGCATAGTAAGTCTCAAACGGTACTCTAAAGAACGTGAGAATCGGAATGATGATACCAATGCTGATAAGCAGGGGGTTACACAGCGGCGAGTTTACTTTTTGACTTACCCAGCGAGCAAATAGGAATACCACGATGGTGAGTAGAATCCACATGATTAGTTACCTCTCGAAAGCAAGCGGTCTAAGAACCATGATAAGGACACCAACACCAGTAATGTGCCACCAACGGCGCTCGCCATAATTGGCAATGCGTTCGCGATGAGCATGTCGAAATGATCCATCAACCCAACACTGATCGGAACAAACAGTAAGATCATTAGGCGGATAATCAAGCTTGCACCGGGCTGTACCCAGTGCGAAGGAACAATACCAATCACCATGGCGGCAAACAGAATCAACATGCCAAAAATACTGCCTGGGATTGAGGTATCCAAAAAGTGCTGTAACGCGTTACCTGCTGTAAGTGCACCTATGATTAAGGTGAAGGAGATTAAGCAGTAAACCAGTTGGATCAATCTTTCTTTCAAAGTGTTACGTCTCTTGATAATGGAATTAGCTAGCTAACTTTTCTACGTATTGATAAACCGCCTTTAAGATAGCCATTTTCTTCTCGTCACTTTCATGTTCGTGCGCAAGGTTTTCAAGGTTGAGCATGTACTCTTCTAAACGGCACTCATAAAACTCACGACAATGGTTCGCCCATTTCAATTGCTCAGCTTCGTCGAGCGTCCATGGGAAGTTACGCGCACGGTAACGGAACAGTAACGGTTTAATTCGTTCGTCACTGAAGGTGATATCCAAAGCTGCCAAGTTGTTCGGGTCAGTTTCACGAATGATGTTCATCGCTGTTTTATCAGCAGGTGAAAAGAAACCCTCGTAAAGGTGTGTATCAACATCATCACTCTTTTCGTACTCGCGTTCTTGTGAGTACATGCCGATTAGTTTTTCGCGGATCTCTGGGTGTTCGTGCAGCAGTGCCAAGTTTTTCAGGCATTGTTGGCGATCGATACCGATGGTTTCAGCATTTTCAGCCGTTAGCGTTTTGGCTGGAGCAAGAATAGGGCACTTGTTCAGTTGAACCAATTTGATGGGTACGGGTAGCTCGTCTTCACCCAGTTCACTGCGTTTGGTGTAGAGTCTGTCTCTGAGTTCATCAGCGTCCAGTTCTAACAGTGGGCTTGGATCTTTGGCTAAATCAACCACGATAACGGCATTTTGATTGGTTGGGTGCCAAGCCATAGGCACAATCCAACTTGTGTAGTTGCAGTCACGGCCAAACATGCCCGAAACGTGCATCAATGGTGTCATGTTTACGATATCAACCAGATCATTCAGCTTACGCTTATGACGCATGTTGTAGAGGTAATCGAACATCTTAGGTTGTGCAGCTTTCAGCTTCTTCGCTAACTCGATGGTCGCAATAACATCGGCCATCGCATCGTGCGCGTTCTCATGTTCAATGCCGTTTGCCACAGATAGGTGTTCCAGTTTGAAGCTTGGATAACCTTCTTCGTTCTCTGGCCAAACAATGCCTTCAGGGCGCAGTGCGTGAACAGCGCGCATTACATCTAACAGATCCCAACGCGAGTTGCCGTTCTGCCAACTCCACGCATATGGGTCGATGAAGTTTCGGTAACAGGTGTAACGCGTTACTTCATCATCGAATCGAATACTGTTGTAGCCAAGGCTTGTGGTGTTTGGTTTCGCCAACTCAGCATGGATCTTAGCGATAAACTCTGGTTCAGGAAGACCATGTGAAGCCGCTTTTTGTGGTGTGATACGGGTGATCAGTGCAGCTTCAGGCGCAGGGAGGTAATCAGCGGGAGGTTGGCAATAGATAACCAGAGGCTCTCCAATAACATTGAAATCTTGGTCGGTACGAACACCCGCAAATTGACTCGGACGGTCTTTTGCTGGGCTAACGCCCCACGTTTCGTAATCGAAAAAGAAGTAGGTCGGCTGATTATCTGAACTCATTGAATTTCCTGAACAGCAAGCGCGGAACGTTTACTGTGGCTGAAGGTTAGTTTTGTTCAGTATCTGATAGTATGCGGTACGCGTGCAACCCAGATCACAAATAAATTGCCGGAAAACGGTGCTTTACTATTCAATCGAGTCAGTGGGGAAGGTTTTGAAACCAATTGAGGCGGTTTCTTAGTTAATACAATCTGTCTATCGTCCGTTTAATCCGATGGAGGCGAGAGTATCAACTGGACTTTCTGCTTCATGGTTAACTCTCGGTTCTTCAAATCTTTGAATATGGCCTTCCATTCTTGAAAGGTGACCACTATCGGATTAAAACTGTTCACGGGTTTGGTGACGCCATAACGTACAGTTTCAACTTCAGGTTCGAATGTACCAAATAACTTATCCCAGATAATAAGAACGCCGGCGTAGTTCTTATCAATGTATTGCGGGTTTTTGCCGTGATGTACTCGATGATGCGAAGGGGTATTAAAGATGTATTCAAGTGGCCCCAAGCTTCGTATCCATTGTGTATGGACGAAGAACTGCAAACCTAGATTGAGAAGCACCACAAAGATGACCCACTTAGGGGCAAAACCTATGATGACCAACGGTATCCAGAAAAGCCACATCCCAGCAAGTGGATACATTAAGCTTTGACGGAAAGCCGTACTGAAGTTCATGCTTTCTGAACTGTGGTGTGCCACGTGTGCTGCCCACATCCAGCGAACACGATGGCTTGCTCTGTGGAACCAGTAATAGCAAAAGTCTTGCAACACCATCAATACAACAAAACTCAGCACGCCCATTTCAATGTCCATTAAGCGCCAACCAAACATCCAGAGATACAGCTGCACGACCAATAACCCGGTGAGCAAATCGAAGAGTTGATGCATTCCCGCCAGCGTGAAATTACACATCACTTCTGAAAGCTTATAGCTGGAGTTATCAGGCAGTCGACCTTGCTTCTGACCGATAAAATACTCAGCCAACATGCACACCACGAACAAGGGCGCTAATACCAGCAGTAGCCATTCTGGGTAATTGATTAATGCGTCGATATTCATGTTTTATCCTTGTTGAGACGCCATACGCGTTCTTAGTATCAAGTTTACTTAGACTTGCTCGCCTGAAATTCAGTTAGCAAAATTTCGCTACCAGCGAGCAAAGTGATCTTCTGTTAGGCCAAGAACACCATCGAGTTGATGTGTCACTCCATTGTTGTCTTCAATCGAGCCAGAAAAGTGACCAATGAACTGACGAAAGTTACTTTTTAACAGCCATAAATTGAGCTTTTCGCTGCGATTATTTAAGGGCGTAAAGGTCAGGTTTATACGTCCATCTTGTGATGTTATCTGCCAAGGTAAATTGGTGTCTTGGCGACTAAACGCAAACTGTACCGGGTTAAGTAAGTGCCGAGTTCCATTGATCCATAAAACGTTCTCGCAGCCTCCGGTTTCATTGACGCCTGCTGCGAGGTTCAAGCCAATATCTGTCCCATTGGATTGCGTGTTGATGCTTGCCCAGCGCCAACTGGTTTCACGTCTCATGTAACCCGCTGAAAAGTCATAACCGGCACGAGCTTGTTCGAGAACGAGTGATTCTCCCTTGATTTGGATTTCACCGCTGATGCGCAAAGCATTGTGCTTTTGGGTGTAAGTCCAACCTGAATAACCCGTTGGGCTGCACATCGCCATGGGCAAGCTGTCGGTTTCAGGCTCTAAAGAAATATCGGCCTTGATGAATTTCGTATTCAAGCGAACTCGCCATTGTCCGCCCTCGATATAGAAAGCAATGCTTTGATCTGCAATGCTTGTCTTTCCTTCAAATGGTGAAGGCGTTACATGCTTATCAAACCCTAATGGCCTCAACCAAGATGACTCTTGCAGATGGTTGTTTTCTATGTCGTACAGATAACAAAATGCCGAGCCTAAGTAGCGAATATCCGCGATAGCGACGCCGATAATGTGTGTGTCGGTGACGATGCTGACAAACTGGAATTGCTTATAGTGGAAGTGCTTCTGCCAAGGGTTTGCTTTTGAATCCATCGAGTTTCGGTAGTCAAAGTTCTCGATGTTTAGGTGTTTAAGGATGCCATCGAAATGCCCAATGATCGGCTGACCATTAGAATTAATCAAACTGTGTGGGGCTGGGTTGGTTTTTATCATTGCGATGGTTCACATTATTTTAACAACTAAAGCCATTGTGCGATGAGTAGCGTAGAATTGGGAGGTCATATTCGGACAAGAGCGCGTTACCAATCACGATTTTGTCAGCATGTGTTGTTAAGGCTGAGTAGTCATGTTGATGGGAATGGGCTCGATATAAGGAGAGACGATTGGAGATTATCGCGGAGTATAAGCCAACCGGACATAGGCACCAGTTGGGTACATTAGATATCGCGCTGCTGTTGAATACGCTAGAGCAACGAGGTATCGATATTGAAAGGCTACTCAATGATGTGGGTTTGCCGAACATGGATTGGCGAGATCCGAATGGAAAACTGACTTACGCTGACAAGCTTTCGTTGTTTAGCGCGGCTAATCAGAGTTTTCCTCACGATGGTTTGGGGCTTTGGTTGGGAGAGCACGCTAGCTTGAGCCACTTTGGTGTGTTGGGTTATGCGCTATCAACCAGTCAAAATGTCGGGGAGGCCATCAAGTCGGGCTTCAAGTATTTGCGCCTGAACGGTCCTATCTTCTCGGTTAAATTGTTTCTAGATTCCGAGCAAGCAGTGATTCAGATTGAGAACACATTGGAAGTGGGCGATCTGCTTCCTTTCTGCAGTGAATATTTCTTGAGTTCAATCGTCTCTTTATTCAAAGAGCTGACTGGTCATGAGTTGGATATTCATATTTTGGCTTTGCCTTATACACGCACTAATTACGCCAAGCTCTATGACGATCGTTTCCAGTGCCCTGTAGTTTTTGAGCAGAGCCATTGTGAACTGCGTTTTGATGTATCGGTTTTGTCGCAAACCTTATTGACTCATGATGCAGCGACACTGAAGCGCTATCTTGCGTCTTGCCAGTCGATAATGGAAACGTTGGACTCTGAGCATCTGCTGACTAACCAGATCAAAACGATCTTTTATCAAACCGCAGGCAGTTTCCCGAATATTGAACAACTCGCGGATGAGTTTGGTTGTAGCTCTCGTACACTCAGGCGAGAGCTAGTGACCCATGAATCCAGTTACCAAATATTGCTTACCGAAGTTCGAGTGGAGCTGGCCAAAGAGCTATTACTCGGCACAACCATGAGCATTGATGACATCGGTGAAAGGCTCGGTTATAGCGACCCTGCAAATTTCAGAAGGGCGTTTAAAGGTTGGCTCAATAAAACGCCCGCTCAGTTTCGTGATGGTTTAAGTTAAGGCGTTACTTGCTAAAGAACTGCTCCCTGAAATCGGTGACTTGCTGTTGATAATAACTGTCCCAATCTTGTTGAGTCCAAGTGGCATAACTTGATGAGTGCTGAGAGTCTAAGGTTGCTTTGAGCTGATCCAGTTGCTCGTGATAACTCATCACGGTTTGTTGCTGTTGTGCGACTTGTTGTTCTCGCGCGGCAATGTTGCTGGCCTGCGCTTCATCTAAGTAGGCATCTTGAAGGTCGGCTTTGACTGATGCTACTTCAGCAGGGTTATAGCTGCTGGGTATCAAAGATACTGCCAGTTCATATTTTTGAAGCTGTGTTTCGGCGTTTAACGTGCCCGTATTGTTTTGCCATTCACTAAGCAAATCTTGATAGTTGGCCAAAAACTGGCTCGCTTCGTTCTTTTCAAGGGTGTTAGCGTCAAGCGTAAAATCCAGATGAGCAAGCTGGTCAGCGAATAGCTGGTGGGCCAACTCTCCCCATACTTGTTGTGCAGATTGCTTGAATAAGGCTACACGATCTTCAAGAGTCTCTATGGATTCAAGTGGGATAGTGCTTTGTGTTAATTGCCAGTCAGCCGATAGCTGCGGATAGTCGCTCAGTAACTCAAACCATATGCCCGGCAATTCTGATTTCAATCGTGCGAGTTGCTCTGCGCAGTCATCGCGTTGTTGGCAAAGCTTCCAGAACCCATCGAGTTCATCGAACAAAGCCTTGCCTTCAAGCTCACTCAAGTTTTCAGCAAGAATTTTACCGTCCAGTGCTCCGGCTTGGGCTTGATTGCTGTGCGATGCGGAGTTTTCCGAACTAGCGGTTGCAGTAGGCGTGGAATAATCGTCATTAGTTGTCGTAGAAACACGCGGCTTAGGTTCTGTGTGTTGAGCAGAAGATAGCGCTGTTTCGTTCGTTTTTGATGACCACGAATAGCCAATAATGCTCGCCGTTAAGACGAGCATTAGGATTAATATAACTCGATGCATTATTGGTTCACCGAGTTACTTGATCACGGCGCTAACAGGGAAGTGGTCTGAAAGGTTGTAGTGCTTCCATAACTCACTGCTTGTTGATCTTGGGACATCCACGCGATTGTAGTAATGCGCTTTAGCGGCATACTCTGAGCTCACTACCACATAATCGAGATACTCAACGTTCTCGCCACCCGACATAGGCTCTCCCGCAAAGTTGTTGATGCGTGGGTCAAAGGTAGAAGCGGTGTAACCTGAGTATGTTGGTTCATCAGCCTGCAGGTTAGCAAACATCTGTTGATAGTCGCTTGGGAACTTGAGCTTGTTCACGTTGAAGTCACCGCTGTAAACCACAGTTTCTGATGCCGGGATATTCAGAGACTGCGCCAGTGCACGCATCTGCTTGAATTGACGTTGTCGGTAATCACGAGCGGTGTCCGTATCGAATGATGCCGTGTGGGTACCGAAAACATGGTAAGCCTGACCATTCTTGATAACTTCCGCGTAGTTAACACCTTTATCAGCAAAGCAATCTGTGCCCGTGCAATCAGGGAAAACATACTGCGCTTCATTAACGATAGGATAGCGGCTGACAATGATCACACCACCGTCGTATATGTTAATCCCATCTTTATCGAGCATTTTAGTTTGATAAGGATACTCTTTCGCAAGCTCACGCAAGAACTCGTCTCTGCCGTTAGCAAACACCTCTTGAAGCGCCAACACGTCATAGCCCTTTACATATTGAGGGAGTAGGTCATAGCGGTCACCAATATGTGAAGCGATGGCAGGCAGCGCCCAGATGTTGTAAGTCATGACCTTGAGTGTATTGGCATCCGGCTCTGGTTGCTCATCCACTTTTGGTGGGGTGATGGTGTAATAAATATCATCATAGCGCGCTGTAGAATCGGCTTTGAGGGCTAGCTCTGCATTGACCCCGAACGCATCGGTTGTGCTGCGATGAATATTACGATCGTCATGCAATGTTAGGTTGACGTCTGCGGCACTCAAACCATGTTGCAGTGTCGAGTTATACCAATGTCCCTTCATGGTTTGGTTGAGCGTGACACTTTCGCCCACAGCGTTTGATACCACAGTGTCAAACTCATAGGTCTTCCCAGATTTCAAACCAGTCCAGCGGTTGAAACTTATCAGCTTCTTCGTCTCCCAAGGACCAATCTGTTCAACATGCTGTTGCCACTCATCACCGAGTTGAAGCAGGTCGGTACCAGTGTGGTTGGCTTGAATGGTCATCACTTGATTGGTGTTATTGGTGAGATACACGTCGGTGTCTGCGATCGCAGAGGTCGAAGCGATTGATGTGGATGCCACAAGTGCAGCTAACCAAGTCCATTGAGTTTTCATCGTTTACGTTATCCTTATTGATTGATGTCTAGAATAACGTAGTCAAGAGTTATGACATTGGAGTTATAACTCTATGGCATTTATTCAAATATGAGATATATGCCAAGGTTTTATAAAATTGATTAACCATTGAAAATTAACATATTGTCTTATCGGAATGATAAGTGGTACACGCGCGAATAATAGGGTCAGTTAATGCTTTCGAGTCGGTGGAACAGCCAATATTGGCGTGCTTAAGTGAAAACTGTGTGTCGCGGTAAAGTGGAGGTTGTGAGCAACAAGAAGGGAATATGGACACAGCTTAGAGCTATCAGCATAAATTTTGCGATTGTTCTGTAATTTACTCTTGTTCAGTAAACAGAAACCTCAAAAACAGGTATGATAGTGCCGTTTTTAATCCTGAACTGGGAAAGTCATGGCAAAGTTAACACTCCAAGAGCAGATGCTTAAAGCTGGCTTGGTAAATGAGAAAAAATTAAAGAAGGCGAAGAAAGGCTCTAAAAAGTCTCGCGTTCAGTCTCGTGAAGCAAAAGCGGCAGCTGAAGAAACTAAACTGGCGCAGCAAGCGAAAGACAAAGAGCTAAACCAACAGTTGAAAGAACAACAGTTGAGCAAAGAAATTAAAGCTCAAGTGAAGCAACTGATTGAGATGAACAAGATCGAACAGAAGAACGGTGAGATCAAATACAACTTCACCGACGGTACGCTAGTTAAATACCTTTACGTAGAAGAGCTGACTCAAAAGCAACTAAGTAAAGGCATTCTAAGTATTGCTCGTCAAGGCGAGAGCTACGTTGTTATTCCAACAGCAGTAGCGAACAAGATTGCTATGCGCGACGAAGAATCTATCGTTGATACGCAGGCAGGTAGCACAGACGAAGTAGACGAAGATGACCCGTACAAAGACTTCGTGATCCCAGATGATCTAATGTGGTAATCCGTTTTACCTAGCTCCATTTTAATGGTTAGCTAAGTTTACAGGATCTAAGAATGCAGCGAACAATCACTCGATTGGCGCTGCATTTTTTTTGGCGCGAAATGACTTCAACAAATCTTGAATAAAGCTTAGTGTTCTGACATGCCGTAAACAAGGCTATCATTGGCACTTGCATGATCGATAAAATCGGTATTAGCGCGCTGTTCGTGTTGGTCATAGCCATCGAAGTAACAGTCGCCAATTTCATTGCGCGGGCAAACGTGAATGTGGTCTTTGATGACCAGTTCGGTAGAGCAGCATGGGCAGTGTTTTACATGTCCAGTGAGTACCGTAGATCGATTTGGTTTCATACATCCTCCTGATAGGCACTGTAATATGATTGCCTATTTGCACCCTAAGTTACGCAAATTAGTGTGTCGTTATGATTTCATTTTTAAGTCAATAAAAAACGATTCGTAGAGTGAATGTTTAGGTATTAATGTAAATGTAAGAGCAAGAAAAAATAAAAGAACTAGGACGAGTAGGCTTGAAAGTAGATCGGCCATATAGTCGACTTTCACTGGTATCACATTCAGCCGAAGAGGTTGAAGTAGAGCTCGCTACGACGAATATGTTGGCCAGATGAAACCAACAAGCCCTAGTGAGCTGTGCATCATTTTATCGACTTAAGCTTTCAAAGTAATTCTGAACAAATTTAACGAACACTTGGTGTTTCTTTGCCGGATAAATAACTTGCGGATAGAACAGGTAAATACTATTGCCTTGTGGCAGACATTCATTAGGCAGCACGCGCTCTAACTCTCCAAGCTCAACCTCTTTCGCAACGTAGTAACTTGCAATACGGATGATGCCACTGCCTGCCATAGCTTGTTGCTTAAGCAGGTGGTTGTCATTACTTGAAAGCCAGCCGGACACATCAATATTTACCGATTTTAAAGGCCACTCGGTTTGGTGCAGAGTTGCTAAGCATTGATGATCACTTAAGTCACTCACATTGGTAGGGCGACCAAATTGGTTAAGATAACCGGGAGTCGCGACTAAATCATGTTGATAGCTAATCAAGTGTTTCGCCACCATGTTGTCAGGTGGCGTATTGGTGGCACGAAACGCGATATCGATATCATCTTGATTGAGATTAAAGTTGGTGTAGCTACTGTTTATCTCGAAACGAATCTCAGGGTATTGCTGCCTAAACTGTTGGCAGATATCGAATAGATATACCTCAGTAAACATCTTTGGCGCAGTGAGGCGTAATAGGCCTTTGACGATGTCGTGTTGCTCAGAAACACTGCGTTCAAGCTGTAAGACTTGCGAGCGAATCGTTAAGCCTTGTTGTAACGCGCGTTCGCCTTCTTGGGTTAAACGAACACTGCGAGTGGTTCTGACCAAAAGCGGGCACTGTAAATCGTTCTCTAAACGTTTGATCTGTTCAGAAAGGTAGCTCTTAGAGATACCGAGCTTTTCGGCTGCCTTGGTAAAGTTGAGTTGCTGAGCAAGTTCTACAAACAGGATCAGTCGTTCTATTCTTTTGTGTTCGTTCATTCGCGCGTTCCTACCAATCTATTGTTCGTCATATCAAACAATCATTTCGTAACTAGCATATTCTGTTTTTTAAAAAGAACAATATGATAGAGGCATATTTCTGGTCAGCAAATCTTCTAAGCGAGAATCGATATGACGAACAGCACTGAATCTACAAACAAAACGAATGACAAAAAACGTATCCCATTATCAAATTATCTACCGAATGTTGGGCAAATTGCCTATGGCTGCATGGGGTTAGGTGGTGGCTGGAATGATAATCCAGTGACGAGTGCGGATGTTGCTCAAACACGAAGCGTAATCGGCACCGCACTAGAATCGGGCATTAACTTATTCGACCATGCGGATATCTATACCTTCAGCAAAGCTGAGCAAGCCTTTGGTCAAGCATTACAACAAGCGCCTGATCTGCGTGAACAGATGTTCATTCAATCTAAGTGTGGGATTCGTTTTGAAGGCGAGGGCAATGTTGGTCGTTATGATTTCTCGGCTGATTGGGTAGGCCAATCGGTAGACGGTATTCTCAATCGATTGAATACTGAAAAGCTTGATGTGCTGTTATTGCACCGCCCTGACCCTTTGATGGAACTCGATGAGCTAGCAAGAACGTTAGAGAACTTAAAAGCGCAAGGTAAGGTCGATTATTTTGGTGTGTCGAACATGAACAGCCATCAAATTCAGTACCTGCAATCTGCGCTTGGGCAACCCATCGTCGCGAATCAAGTTGAGATGAGCTTAGCCAAATTGGATTGGTTGAATGATGGGGTGATGATTAACTCGCAAGGGCACCATCAATCAGACTTCGCCGCAGGCACTCTTGAACATTGCCAATTGAATAACATCCAACTGCAAGCTTGGGGCTGTTTGGCACAAGGCCGATTTGCTGAGCAAGGTTTGTATTCAGAACATGAAAACGTGAAAAAGACAGCGCACTACGTGGCTCAGTTAGCGAACCAATATGGCGTAGAAAGTGAAGCGATTGTGTTGGCATTTTTGCTTCGTCACCCTGCTCGTATCCAACCTGTAATTGGCACCACAAATCTAGAGCGAATCAAAGCTTCGGCAGTCGCGACTCAGATAAACCTGTCTCGTGAAGAGTGGTACAACCTATACGTGTACTCACGTGGTCAAGCACTGCCATAAGGAATGAATATGTTGAATCAAAAGATCGCGCAACAACTGGTGTCTAACGCTCTAGACATTGCTGAGCGTAATCAACAAGCAATCGCGGTGAGCGTGTGTGATACGCACGGTGAGTTACTGGCGTTTATTCGCATGGATAATGTGAGTGTTCAAGCCGGATTGTTAGCACAGAACAAAGCTTATACATCTGCAAGAGATAGACAGCCAAGCGGTAACTTAGGTGCTTGGGCGAGAGAAACTGGTAAAGACTTAAGTTACTGGACTGACCCAAAGATCACTGGCTTTAAAGGCGGTGTTCCCATTGAATTAAATGGGCAGGTGATTGGCGCTATTGGTGTCAGCGGATTAAGTGAAGACGACGATGAAGCACTTGCCGAAAAAGTCATTCAACTTGTGTTCTAAGCTGTTGCTCGTGAAGTAATGGAAGTTAGAAGTAACAGATAATAAAAAACCGATGCATGTGCATCGGTTTTTTTGTTTAACGAGACTCAAGTGCTTGAATCAATCGAACCCATTAAGCGTTCGCTTGTTCCAGATCTTGTTGCTTGTCTTTCTTGCCTAATAGGCGGCTTGTGATCGTACCGGCTGTCATAGCACCAGATACGTTAAGCGCCGTACGTGCCATATCGATAAGTGGCTCGATAGAGATAAGCAGTGCTGCAATCGTTACAGGAAGGCCCATAGCAGGAAGTACGATAAGCGCCGCGAACGTTGCACCGCCACCTACGCCAGCAATACCGAATGAGCTCACTGTGATAATAGCAATCAGAGACAGAATGAAGTTGATGTCCATTGGGTCGATGCCAACTGTAGGCGCAACCATGACTGCTAGCATTGCAGGGTAGATACCCGCACAACCGTTTTGACCAATCGTCGCACCGAAAGAGGCAGACAGGTTAGCAATCGCTGGTGGCACGTTTAGCTTAGTGATTTGAGCTTCAACGTTCAGTGGAATTGTTGCTGCAGAACTACGAGACGTGAAAGCGAACGTCAGTACAGGCCAGATCTTTTGGAAGTACTCTTTCGGGTTTACACCAACAAAAGAAACCAACACACCGTGTACGACGAACATCAGTAGAATCGCAACGTAAGATGCAACGATGAAACCCAGTAGGCTGAGGATGTCAGAAGCACTTGATGTTGCAACTACCTTCGCCATTAACGCTGCGATGCCGTATGGCGTTAGTGCCATGATCATCTTAACTAAGCGCATAACGATAGATTGTGACGCTTCAACGAAAGTACGGATTGGAGATTCTAGTTCTTCTTTCTCTGCCATCACTTTACGAGCAGCGATGCCCGTTAGCACACCAAAGATAACAACCGCGATGATAGACGTAGAGCGAGCCCCCGTTAGGTCTGCAAATGGGTTAGTCGGAATAAAGCTGATCAGCATTTGTGGAATTGTTAGGTCTGAAACGCTACCGATGCGGCTTTCAAGTGTTGCGATACGTGCTGTTTCGCGAGCGCCTTCTGTTAAACCTTCAGCAGACAGGCCGAATGCTTGCGTTACAACAATACCAACAATCGCAGAAATCGCGGTTGTTGCTAACAGTACAGAAATGGTGATACCAGAAATCTTGCCCAGTGAGCCGCCTTTTTCAAGCTTCACTACTGCTGCAATCATTGAAACCAATACTAATGGCATGATCACCATTTTCAGTAGGCCAACATAACCACGGCCAACAATATTTACCCAGTCTAGTGTTTCGTTGATGACCGGATTGCCTTCACCAAATAACAGCTGTAGACCAAGACCAAATGCGCTACCAAATACTAAACCGAGTAAAACGAGGCGAGAAAGTGTGTTTTCTTTTTTCTGCTGTCCGTAGAGAAAAAAGAGGATACCAGTGAATACCGCTAAGGCAGCGATAGCTGAAAATGACATTTGTTTTCCTTATGAATCTCTTTAAATCGATAGGGCGCTTAGATATATGGGCGCAAATACTGTTAGCTACAGTAGCGACCTGTAACAAAACGTAAAATAAGGAAAAGTAATTTATTAGAACGATTAGTAATATCCACTCAATAGGATGGGTGGATATTCAACATTGTGATGAATAGGTGAGCTTTTTAGCGATATTTTGCCAATAAATTGAGCATGTCACTTGACGAGTAAATTTCGATATTTTGGAAATTATTTTCGAATAACCGGAACAACATTGCTTTGGCTACGTTTTCCGACTGAATAGGGCGTAGGTTTTTGAACTTACCAAGCATAAATGGAGACAGCAGAGGAAAGACACTTTGCAGGAGTTTTTCATCAGCTCTAGGTTCATCACGCTCACCCACCAGAGGCCCAGGGCGTGCGATGAAAAGCTGCTTGAAGCCAATACGTTTTAAATTTTGTTCCATTTGTCCTTTACAGCGAAGGTAGTGCGAATAGGAATCTGGTGAAGCGCCATAGCTAGAAACGACCGCTACGCGTTGAACCCCAAGAAACTTCATCGACTGTGCGACTTGGCTAACCAGTTCCACATCGATTTTGCGAAGCGCTTCTTTTGATCCTGCCTTTTTCTTAGTCGTACCTAAGCAGATAACGCCAAGATTAGGCGTCGCATTCGTGTCATCCCAACTGGTAACTTGCAGGTCGCTGTGAATGAGTGTGTGGAGCTTGTTGGAATCAAACTGTGAATCTAACGCTCGGCGAGATAGGGCATAGATATGATCAACGGCGGGTTCATCGATGA
This sequence comes from Vibrio sp. 10N.247.311.47, assembly GCF_041467535.1. Classification (NCBI taxonomy): domain Bacteria; kingdom Pseudomonadati; phylum Pseudomonadota; class Gammaproteobacteria; order Vibrionales; family Vibrionaceae; genus Vibrio; species Vibrio sp. 10N.247.311.47. The sequence continues at coordinate 54,953 of NZ_JBFSUR010000003.1, read as the reverse complement.
GCAACTTCATCACATGATGACCAATTAACCCGGTTGCACCAGCCACCACGACCGATGTTTTGTCTCCAGAAATGCTCATTTTAATCCCTTCTTCACTCCACAAGTGCTTGTTTAATATAAACAGTGTTTGAATTTTAAGCGAATAAAAGTTTGTTAAACGAGTGGTCAGTAGTATGTGGGGAGTCGCCTGTTTATGGAAAAAGAGATGATTTAGTTTGGCTCGACGCATAAGTACGGTCTGAAGCATAAGTACGATATGAAACATAATGGCGGTGGGAAAGATAAATGCGGTTTGAAACTTAAGTTAGGCGTTAAACATAACAAAGCCCGCTGGGCGACGGGCTTTGTTACTTTTCTTGCTTCTTACTAGGTAAAGGACAGTGGGATTTTCCTTACCTTTTTGCTAGCTTTCTTACTTGATTTATTTGGTTTTCTTTTACTTGAATTTGGAATCATTACACCTCCTAAATCGTTGTTCTGTTTTGTCTTTCAATCGATTGTCTTTCTTCGTGTAGCGTCAGTGTTGTGGGCATTCACTGTATGGGTACTTATCAATGGAGAGATTAATAAGTAATTTAGATAAGGCATAAACGATGCCAAAATGTAAGTTATTGATAAATCTATTATCAGTATTATTTGTGTTTTAGGGTTCGTCAATTTGACTGTCAATCTGAGAAAAAACCAGTGTGATCTGTTTAAATTAAGAACACTCTCTGCGGTTTCTGCCACATAGCCATAGATACAGCCTTGCTTAACACGTAAACTGAGTCGTAATTCACATAGATCAAGGACGTGCTATGAACCTCAAGCTTGATACTCTTGCTCCCACTCAGATTTATCACCTGATGACACAAACCGTTGTTCCTCGCCCGATTGCGTGGGCATTGACGGAATCTTCTGACCAAGAGTACAACCTAGCGCCTTTCTCTTATTTCACGCCTGTTTCCAGCAATCCGCCGCTACTGATGCTATCGGTCGGGAAAAAGCCATCGGGCGAAATCAAAGACACCACTCGTAATGCCCTTGAAACGGGTAAGTTGGTCATTCATATCGCGTCAGCAAGTTCTGCAGAAGTAATGACGGCGACAGCAGCCACGCTCGACCATGGTGAGTCTGAAGTAACCGCGAATAATATCGAGTTGGTTGAATTTGAAGGCTTCTCTTTACCGAGAGTGAAAGAGTGCGCGGTCGCTTTTGGCTGCACCTTATACGAAGTAAAAGAGGTTGGAGAGGTGCCACAAAGCCTCATCTTTGCTCAAGTCGAAACCGTGTACATTTCCGAAGACGTGATCGATAAAGAGAGTGAACGTCTTAAGATTGATGCGTTGGCATTGGACCCTTTGTCTCGCCTTGGTGGCGGTGAATACGCGACGCTTTCCAATGTGTTTTCTGTCGCACGCCCTAAGTAGCAGCCCTATATCAACGTACCCAGAATAAGCGTTTTTAAAAACTATGTTAGATACCCAATACTCGCAGTACATCCAACACCGAATTGACCAAAAAACCAAGCCACTTGGCGCACTTGGCTTACTAGAAAAAGTCGCACATCAACTGGCTTTGATTCAGAGCCAAGGCAAAGAAGCTGCGGTTGAACACATCGAATTGAATAAGCCAAGTATCATCATTTTTGCTGGCGACCATGGCATTGCTGACGAAGGCGTGAGTATTGCTCCAAGCGCGGTAACACAACAGATGGTGTTGAACTTCTTAAGCGATGGCGCGGCGATCAATTGCTTCTGTGCGGTGAATAATATCGATATCACGGTAGTCGACACGGGGATATTGTTGCCTGTGGAATCAGACAGTGACATGTTGATCTCTCAGCGTTTGGGTACGCGAACCAATAACTTTGCCAATGAAGCGGCAATGAGTTTAGAAACGGTTGAACGTGGGATTGAACTGGGTACAGATCTTGTATCTAAAACCATTTCGAATGGCACCAATATCATCATGTTTGGTGAAATGGGTATCGGAAATACCAGCAGCGCATCAGCGATCTTAAGTGCATTAGCGAATCGTGCTGCAGCGGAGTGTGTTGGCCTAGGCACTGGTATCAACAATGAACAGCTTGCACTTAAAGTGGCTGTGGTTGAGCAAGGTGTCGCGCGTTGCAAAGGTTTAGATGCGAATGAAGTTAAAGATATTAAAGAGGTACTAGCACAAGTCGGTGGCTATGAAATCGTTCAAATGGTGGGTGGTTTCCTTGGCGCTTACCAGAACAGAACACCAATATTAGTCGATGGTTTTATCGTATCTGTTGCAGCGTATGTCGCGACCTTAATTGAACCGAACTGCCGTGATTACATGATCTTTGCTCATCGCTCTGAAGAGTCAGGGCACAAAATTCTGTTAGAACTGCTAGACGCTGAGCCACTGCTCGATCTTGGATTGAGATTAGGCGAGGGCACGGGTGCTGCGCTAGCTATGCCCATTATTCGTACGGCAGCCGAGTTCTATAACAACATGGCGAGCTTCGAAAGTGCTGGAGTCACGGTTTAATGAGTGATGCATCAGAAAGATCGTTGAAAGGTCGAGTCACTTATCAGTGGGAGCTGTTTGCACTGGCGATGGGTTTCTTTTCTCGCTTGCCAATGCCGAAGAATATGCCCTATTCATCAGAGCGAATGAATCGTTCGGGTCGTTACTTTTCAACGGTTGGTTTGTTGCTAGGTGCTCTATGTGGCGGTGTGTTCTTGCTACTTGATGTGGTACTGCCGAGTGCAGTAGCGATCTTTTTGATGATGAGTTTTAGCCTGATGCTCACTGGCGCATTCCATGAAGATGGTTTGACTGATATGGCCGATGGCATTGGTGGCGGCATGACCCTAGAACGCCGTTTGACCATCATGAAAGACAGTCGAATCGGTACTTATGGTGCGTCTGCTCTGATTATGGCTCTGCTTGGCAAGTGGGTGCTGTTGAATGAACTCATAAGCATGACGGGACTGTTTATGGTAATCGTGACCAGTTATACCTTTAGCCGCGCGATTGCTGCATCGCTAATTTACGACATGCCTTATGTCAGTGATTTAGATACCAGTAAAAGTAAACCATTGGCCAACAAGCAAACCAAAGGCGAACTTGTCTTCTTGTTGCTGGTAGGCGTGCTGCCTAGCCTGTGGTTTGGTCTTGAATTCGCTTTGGTTTTATCTGTCGTCGCCTATCTGTTCAGAACAGGTTTTAAAACGTGGTTAACGGCTCGAATTGGCGGCTTTACTGGGGACTGCTTGGGTGCGGCTCAACAGTTAATGGAGTTGCTGACTTACCTTGTATTCATTACTGCATTTTACAATGGCTTTCTATAACGGCTTCCTATGATCAACACGAGTGAAACTATTCAAGCTAATCAAATTAATCAAGCAAGCCAGCGAAACAGCCATTTGGTATTGGGCGGGGCTCGTTCTGGTAAGTCTAGTTTTGCAGAGCAACAAGCATTATGTGCGCTTGAAGCATGTTCAAATGGACGCCTCAATTATATTGCGACAGCGACATATCTTGATGATGAAATGCGAGAACGAATCGCGCACCATCAACAACGTCGTGGCGAGCAGTGGATTGAGCATGAAGTACCCGTCGAATTAGCCGAAAAACTGCAGTCTTTTGAGAAAGAAGATGTGGTATTGATTGATTGCCTAACCTTGTGGTTGAACAACATCATCTTTGAACTGGGTGATGACGCAACTAATGAACAGGTTGAAGCCGTGGTTGAAGTATTGGTCAAAAGCGTCGAGCAAAGTCCGGCGCAAATTATCATGGTCTCTAACGAAGTCGGTTTAGGTGTGGTGCCGCTGGGTAAAGTGTCTCGCTTGTTTGTGGACAATGCAGGACGAATGAACCAAGCGCTAGCTCGCGTCGTTGAGCGCGTCACGCTGGTTGCTGCCGGATTGCCGCTGCACTTAAAACCATCTAATCACTTGCTTGATATTCAAGGCTAGGTCGCACACATGGTCAATGGAACAACCAAAAACATCTATTTGTTAAGACATGGCAAAGTCGAAGGAAAAGCTGCGCTCAATGGTTTATCTGATGTGCTGGTCAACTCTGATCTTCAAGAACAGATATGTGAGGCACTAACTACACAAGACATTACCTTTGATAGCGTGGTTAGCTCTCCACTAAGACGATGTGGTGATCTCGCGAGCTTGTTTGCAGAGCGTATGTCTGTGCCTTTATCAGTTGCATCGGGTTTTCAGGAAATGAACTTCGGTGAAGTAGATGGTGTCCCATTTGATGAACTTGAAGACAAGTGGGGAATGTTAGAAACCTTTTGGAAAGACCCTGCTAATCATCAATTAACTGGCGCAGAAAGTTTACAGAGCTTCCACGACAGAGTAACTCAAGCTTGGTCGCAACTTTTGAATGATTCAAGTGACAACATATTGTTGGTTACTCATGGTGGTGTGATTCGCATACTGCTAGCGCACTGCCTTAATATTGATTGGAAAAACCCGAGTTTGTACTCGAAGTTATCGATAGAAAACGCATCGATAACGCATATTCAAATCACTCAGTTTGCGCAGAGCTTTATCAGCGTTAAATCGATAGGGCTACCTGTTCTCTGAGTGTTCAAAAAACACAGTTTAAGAATTAACAATCTATTAGAACTGTAAATAGAAATAGAAATAGAAATAGAAGTATAAAGCGGCGTTTACAGCCGCTATACCAGATTGGTATTACTACCTACGTGAAAGGAATTTAGTCATGACAACACCGAGTTGGGATCTAAGCATTGCTTATCGCGATCTTAATGATGCAAAAATCGAACTGGACATTGAACTCATTCAACAATGTATTGAGCTGTTGTACCTACACGTTGAAAAGCGTCATATTATCCTAGCGATGCAAAACGCCATTCAAACTTCTGAAGCGGCAGGCACGTTACTGAGCACAATCAACACCTTCGCTAATTGTCACGCATCGGTAGACGCGACGCACACAGAAGCCAAAGCACTGCTTGGTCGTGTAGCGAAGCTGAACTCTGAAATGTCTCAAGCGTTCAGCCCTTACGAAGATACGCTAATTCACGCAGAACCAGAATTTATTGATGCAGTATTAGAGCATGATAGTGCGGACGTAGCAGGGCAGCGCTTTGCGATTGAAAGCTCTCGTAAGTTATCAAGCAGCCGACTCAGTGTTGCTGAAGAGCAGTTATTGGCAGCGATGAAGGTTGATGGTCGTGACGGATGGGGTCGTTTATACGATAACCTAACCGGATCTTTAAAACTGTCGCTAAAGCTGGACGGTGAAGAGGAAGCCCTAGGCTTTTCACAAGCCGCGAGCCTGTTGTACGGCAGCGAATTCGACAAACAAGAACCAGCATGGCGCGCGGTTCAAGGTGCGATGAAAACGCACCAAGAGTCTTTTGCTTCGATTCTAAATGCATTGGCGGGTTGGCGACTGACTGAAAACAAAAAGCGTTCGAAGATTAGCGATGTGCATTTCCTAGATCCAAGCCTACACGGCAGCCGCATTGTGCCAGAAACGCTAGACACCATGATGTCGGTAGCGAAAGCTAATCGAGCTGTTGGTCAGAAAGCAGGTTTGTTAATGGCAAGAGTTCACGGGCTAGATGAAATGAAGCCTTGGAATCACTTAGCTGCGATGCCGCCGCTGGGTGACGCTGAATCTAAGGTTTACCCATTTGATGAGGCGATCGACGTGATCAAAACTGCGTTCGCTGAAGTAAATCCAGAGATGGCTGATTTTGTCGCTTTGATGGTTGATAATGGTTGGATTGATGCCGCACCAGCAGCCAACAAACGTTTAGGCGCTTACTGCACCAAGTTTGCTGCTACACGCACTCCGCTTGTGTTCATGACATGGAGCGGTAGCCGCTCAGACTTAATGACATTAGCGCACGAGTTAGGCCACGCGTTCCACAACTGGGTGATGAAAGACATGCCGTTGTGCCAAACACGCTACCCAATGACGCTAGCAGAAACCGCTTCGATCTTTGCTGAAAATATCGTTCGAGACCATTTGTTAAAACAAGCACAAACACGTAATGAGAAACTTGAAATGCTGTGGGAAGAGCTTTCTTCTTCTTTGGCATTAATGGTGAACATTCCCGTTCGTTTTGAGTTTGAAAAAGCCTTCTACGAGCAGCGTGAAAAAGGCGAGCTAACGGCTCAGCAGCTGTGTGACTTGATGGAAACGACTTGGAAAGAGTGGTATGGCGATGCAATGACAGAAGCTGACCCTTACTTCTGGGCGAGCAAACTGCATTTCAGCATCTCTCAAGTAAGCTTCTACAACTACCCATACTTGTTCGGTTACCTGTTCAGTAAAGGTGTTTACGCTCAGCGCGATGCGAAAGGTGAGCAATTCTACGGCGATTACGTTTCGTTGCTTCGTGATACGGGCAGCATGATGGCGGAAGAAGTCGTTCAAAAGCACTTAGGAATGGACCTGACTCAAGCTGATTTTTGGCAACAAAGCATCGACATGGTCAAAGTTCAAATCGATGAATTTGAAAGATTGCTCGATCAGGAAGATTAATTGATCTCAATCTGTTCATAGCAGGTAAGAGCTGTGTTAGCTTACGTGGCTCTTATCTTGCTGGCATAACCTGAGATAAGCCGAAACAACCAAAAGTCTCTTTAAATAGAGAAAGTTATTTGGAACAGATGTCGGTTAGTAAAGTCAGCAGGTAATATAAAAATATATGGGTAGTATTTGTGAGTGATAACGGAGTTTCTGTTGATAAGTGCGATCCTAGCAACACAATTTCTATGTACAATTTATTAACATACGGCCGTGCAATTAAGGAGTAGCGCATGACGAAGACCCTCTTTCGCCAATCATTTCTTTTTGACAGCCTAGATCTTGAGCAAGAAGTGTTTGCAGGACAGACCGTACTGAGTAACGGTGTTCAAATTAAGCTTCATCAACGCGGTGTCTTGGAAGTGATTCCCGCGGATTTTAATTCTGAAACCAAGAACATCATTTTTTCAACCGGTGTTCATGGCGACGAAACTTCACCAATGGAGCTGATCGATAAGCTCATTGAGGATATTGAAACAGGTTTCCAAGTAGTAAACGCGAGATGCTTGTTTATCATAGCTCACCCAGAAGCCACTAACGCGCATACTCGTTTTCTTGATGTGAACATGAATCGTCTGTTTGATGAAAAGCAGTACGAGAGCAATCGAGAAGTGGATATCGCGAAGAACTTGAAGTTCTTGGTGACTGAGTTTTACAAAGAAACGGAACCTGCCACTCGTTGGCATCTAGATTTGCACTGTGCAATCCGTTTATCTAAGCATTACTCGTTTGCAGTGAGCCCTAAAGTTCGCCACGAAGTACGCAGTAAAGAGCTGTTTGATTTCATTAACAGTGCGCACGTGGAAGCAGTGTTGTTGTCAAATGCGCCAACCAGTACATTCAGTTGGTACAGTGCTGAAAACTTCGAAGCGCAAGCACTGACAATGGAACTAGGGCAGGTCGCGAGAATTGGTGAGAACCAACTTGATAAGCTAACGGCTTTTGACTTGGCGATGCGTAACTTGATTGCTGAAGTTGAGCCAGAGCATTTACCTAAGCGAACCATCACTTATCGCGTGAGCAGAACCATTGTTCGTTTACATGATGACTTCGATTTCATGTTCTCAGATTCTGTAGAGAACTTTACCGCGTTCAAGCACGGTGAAGTATTCGGTCATGATGGTGATAAACCGTTAATGGCTAAGAATGAAAACGAAGCGGTGGTGTTCCCTAATCGTAATGTTGCTATCGGTCAACGAGCAGCCTTAATGGTGTGTGAAGTTGAAACGCGATTCGACCATGGTCAGCTTGTGTACGATTAATATCGACTCGGGTTTAAACGACGAAAACAACCGCTCAACTGGTTGAAATATCAAGGTTCACATTACGGTGTGAGCCTTGAGTTTATTTGGGGATACAGGTAAGGTTACGCGAACATTTTCAAAGTAGCTTGATATGGATTTCCAACAACTTCTTCACCAAAAACAGCGCAAATGGACTAGAGCCATTTATCTGATGGCAGCACTGCTTGTCGCGCTGAGTGCTATTTACCTAATGGTTGGCGATCTCTTCATTTCCCCTCTGGACACCTTGTCCACGTTAGAACAAAAACTACTGATTGATTTACGCTTACCTCGATTATTAGCAGCTATTGCTATCGGGGCAGGGCTAGCAGTATCTGGCGCAAGCTTACAAGTCTTATTGGGTAACGTATTAGCAGAGCCCGGTGTGCTCGGCATTTCTGGTGGTGCAAGTTTGGCGATGGTTATCGTGCTGTTCTTCTTGCCGTTTGCTCCCACACCAGAACTGTTCATGATTGCCGCCGTTTTAGGCTCGCTCTGTTTCACCGTGATACTGGTGAGCATGGTAAAAACGATGCGACTCACCACGGCTAAATTACTGCTAGTGGGTGTCGCGTTAGGCATTCTTTCTGGCGCGATGGTGACATGGGCGTTCTATTTTAGTGATGACTTAAGTCTACGCTTATTGATGTATTGGCTGATGGGCAGCTTAGGTGGCGTCACTTGGTATCAACACTCGCTCACGTTGGTGATGATCCCCGTGATTATTTGGCTGTGCCTGCAAGGTAGTAAGCTAGATAAGTTAATGATTGGCGAAACGCATGCCGCACAGTTAGGCGTAAACGTACCGAGATTGCGCTGGCGTCTAATTTTCGCCGTGTCTATTTTAGTCGGCTGCGCGGTAGCTTTAGGTGGCGTGATCAGCTTTGTTGGCTTGGTTGTGCCACACTTATTGCGTTTAGCGATTGGTACTGATAACAAATACCTTCTTCCTTTGTCTGCCGTTGCTGGCGCTGCGTTGTTGGTGTTTGCTGATATCTGTGCAAGAACCTTATTAGATTCCGCAGAGCTACCTTTGGGTGTGATGACCACCAGTATCGGTGCGCCTATCTTCATTTGGATGTTAATTAAAAATCATGATTCAAATTAAGAGCCTGAGCGTTGGCGCTCGTTTATTACCACTATCATTTGAGCTCAAGCAAGGGCAGGTGACTCACGTTATCGGCCCGAATGGCAGCGGTAAAAGTACCTTACTCGAATCGATATCTGGCATTGGTGATGGTTACAAAGGTGATATCAAGATCGACGGGCAGGATTTGTCGGAGCTGTCTTTACAAGATTTATCATTGCATCGTGCTTACTTGTGCCAAAGCGCAAGGCCAGCCTTCAACTTAGAAGTGTTCCAATATCTTGCATTGTCACTGCCAAGCTCCTCACACGGCCTTGATGCTGAAATCAACGCAGCTTTGGAAGAAATCAGCCAGATGCTAGACATTGCAGACAAACTTCATCGCTCAATTCAGACACTGTCTGGTGGTGAATGGCAACGCGTACGTTTGGCGGGAATGTGCCTGCAAATTTGGCCGACACTTAACCCATACGCGAAGCTGCTGATCCTCGACGAACCCGCAGCTCCGTTGGATATTGCTCAAGAAGCCTTGTTGTACAAGCTCATTGAACGAGTGGCAGAGAAGGGCATCGCTGTGATCATGGCTAACCATGATTTGAACAGAACACTAAGACACGCAGACCAAGTGTTGTTGCTCGATAAAGGTGTACTTCAAGCATCAGGCTCAGCTGATCAAGTGCTTACCCCTGAGCAGCTAGAGTCCGTGTTCAACACCGAAGTCAAAAGTATCTCAGTCGACAATCAGACCTATCTTTTGTTTGGTTAAAAGACTAATTAGTTAAGCTGCTCATTGGGTTTAAGGCGAGTTAGTACAGGAAGCAAATATGTTTAGATACATCCAAAGAAGAAGAATCAAAAAGGTGATTAAGTCATTGTCTGCAAAGATGGTGAAGAGCTACGGAAGCCGTGATTTCTTCTCTATTGGGCAGGTTGAAACAAGTTCTCGTGAGTTGAGTAAACGCCAACAACAGATTGCTTTAGCCTTGTTTGCGGATCCACAAGATCTTGCTGTTGAATTAGCTCCAACTATTCAGTTGCTGCGTAATGATGTGTCTAATGACTTCTTTGGCGGAGAAGACTACACAGCGCGAGATGTACTTAATCTATTGGGTGGCGGCGGTTGGAAGGGCGGTCGTATGGACGATGACATGTCACATCGCATGGGCATGCATAGCCGTTATTAAATATCTTCTTACTACCTAACGCCTTTATATCCCCAAAGCGGCTTAATCATAAAGCCGCTTTTTTATTCATTCCGAATAATGTTCCCTCAATCAACATAGAATACTGAAACGTCATAATTCGAAGCAACATCATCTATCTACAACGCATTTGTTTGAGTTGTGTGATGCTGATTCCTATCAATATAAAACCCGCTGTTATTGATAAAATTGACGTATATATTTTTCGTTGTTCTTTAAGTCAGAAACTATAAACCTTCGAATTACAGTGCTGGTTGGTTAGTAACCAATTGGTTTTGTGTTTAGGGTGAAATAATAGAGAGTGGGAAAGTGACAACAATAAATAATAATATTCTAAAAATAGCAGTGGGTATGGCTATGCTATCGAGTGTGCCGTCAGTGGCAAATGCTCATGGTTGGTCTGAGTTTCCAAGCGCGCGTCAGAACACGTGTTACGAGCAAGGCGGGATTTGGTCGGGTACACCACCTAATGCTGCGTGTGCTCAAGCAAAAGACATTTCGGGTTCATACCCGTTTGTTCAACGTAACGAGTACGCGAAAAATATCCAAGATTTCAACAACATCAATGCTGTAAAAGCGGCGATTCCTGACGGCACGTTATGTTATGCCAACGATTCGCAAAAACGCGGCATGGGTGCGCCTCATACTGGTTGGACTCGTACCGAGCTAAATACTGGTACGTTTGAATATGTATTCAATGCGACAGCGCCACACAACCCTTCTTTCTGGGAGTTCTACCTAACGAAACCAAACGCGGACCTAAGCAAAGGCCTAGCGTGGGGAGACTTAGATCTTATCCAAGAAGAGGGTAACGTTCCGGTTAATGGCGGCAAGTACCGCATTAATGTCACTATTCCTTCAGACCGTTCTGGCGATGCGATTCTATTCGTTCGTTGGCAACGTGATGATGCTGCGGGCGAAGGCTTCTACAACTGTTCAGACATAACTATCGCGGGTGGCACAACCCCTCCACCAGAGCCGGGTCCAGAGCCTGATCTAGTGCGTGGTGACCTGTTTGTTTCTGACCAGTTTGGCACGCCAGAAATTGGTGATACGGTTAAATACGACATCATCAACAAGTACGGTGAAGTAGCGCGTAGCTTCACCATCGTCATCGACGCTTCAAACGTTAACGATTGGGCTCGTTTGTTGGCTTCAGAAATTAACGGCTGGCATGAAGAGTTTAAAGACGGCGCGATCTTCATTGGTGATTGGCACGCTGAAATGCAGCACTACATGTACTTCCAAAACGATCCTTCACGTAACTTCTTCAACTCAAAAGATAGCCGTGCTTCTGGTCAGTTAACGTTGATTGATGGTGGCGACGGTGGTGTTGAACCATTGAAAGGTGACATCTACGAGCTAGTGAAGAGTGACAATGTAGTCAATGCTGGCGATAAGGTTGTGATTGCAACAAGCGAAGCCGCGACATTGACTCAAACTCAAGGTTCTTCAGTAAGCATCCAAAATAACGGCACGGCTTCTATCGTAGTTGATACCACTGGCATCACTGCAAACGAAACTTTATCGTTTATGGCTAGCTCGATTGAAAGCGACAGTGTTGAAACCTTCACTTTTGAAGTAATTGCCGATGACGGTGGCGTGACACCAGACCCAGATCCAACGCCGGATCCTGATCCGACTCCTGACCCAGACCCTACGCCAGATCCAGGTACGTGGGACTCATCAGCGACTTACCTTGGTGGCGAAGTCGTGACTTACTCGAACCAGTCATGGAAAGCACAATGGTGGGTTCAAGGTGGTACTAACCCTAAAGCGACTTACGAAAATGACAAATGGGGCGTTTGGCGTCCAGCCAACTAATCTTAACTATTGTTAGTTAATTAGCCTTGCAATAATAACCAAGACACCACACTTTTTGACGAGTGTGGTGTCTTTTTTAGCGTCTGCATTTGCGGTTTTGAATGTCATCAGCCTAGAAAAAGTGATTCAGGAACGGAGTCTTAATCACTCAGCACGGCTCTATAAGAAGATGAGAGTTATATAGAAAACAAGAGCTATATAACGTTTTGTAATGTGTTGACGAATTATTTCAGAATAAGGTTTTCTTTAATCTCATCGTTAAGATACCCCTGATCAAAATCTGGTGTCATAAATTCGACGGAGGAGGAGTCTAGATAGCTGGTTTCTAGATAACTCGGCTCTAGATAATGGGGGTCTAAGTGATCAGCACTTACGTAGGTGGGAATCGCAGAAAACAAAACTATACTGATCGCTGCAGCGATATTAATGGCTTTGTTACGTTGAGAAGTAATTTTCATAGTAGTGCCCTCGAAAGGTGGGCAAATCCATCTGCCTATGAGAATTGAATCTGAGATATTTAGAAGTCGTAAGACAAACCAAGTGTGATGATGCTGTCGTTGTCGATCGGGCCCATCGATTGGCCGTTCAAGTAAAGGTCACCTTCGTTGGTGTTGAAATAGGTGTATTTCACGTAGGGTGTCCAGTCGTCGATGCTCTTAGAGAGAACGACTTCGTGTTCATTGGTACGGTAGTCGCCTTGATGAAAGATTACGTTGTCATCGTTGTGGGTAAACCCGCCATTGGATCCATCACTGTTTTCGTGAGTGTATTGATAAGCTAAATCCCAGCCTGCGAGTGAGTACCCAGCACCGGCGATGAACTTATTGGTGTTGATCGTGGTGTCGCTTACATTCTCGAGTACTTGCCCTGACTGGTTATATCCCAATCCACCGAATACATTGAAGTTGTCGTTCACTTGATAATCGATAATACCTTCGATTAATAACTCTTCACCGTTGTCCCATTTACCGAGTTCACCGTATAGGTTGAACGTGAAGGATTCGCTGATGTGAAAGTCGTGTCCGTAACCCGCGGCTAGCCAACCCTGGTCATCAAAACCTATATAGACTTGTCCATTTTCTGAGGTATCGATTAATGCGCCAGCTTCTGTGGTGTAGACACCGTTATCAGCAGCATTAGAGGCAACGTTTTGTTCGATGTAAACTTGAGTCGAAGTCGCAAACGCTGCGCTGCTGAGTAACGTAAGTGGTAGAGCAATAAGGTTAAGCTTTTTCATGGATTCTCCAGTGTCGTTCTATTGAATTAACTTACTGGAGAGTATGTGATTAAACTGAATTTATATTAATAGGGTTAACTTTAGTTAAAACCTCAGTTTCATTTATGTTTTCTTAATGCTGACTTGATTGCTTCACGGGTTTTGATGTGTTGTTCGTCATTAGCATAACGGCGGTGATAGAGCATTCGAAACGTGAGCGATTTTAATTTGATGGGGATAGGGTGAACGCGTAAGCCAAGCGCTGGTGCAAGCATTTCTGCAAAAGAGCGAGTAGAAGCGGCGATATAATCTGTCGTGCTTGCCAAAATCAGCATGCTTGAAATTGAGCTGGTTTCAATTCTGACTTTTCTCGGCTCGATATCGCTCTCTGATAAAAACTCGACCGTGTTCATGTTGGCGCGTTTGATCTTGAGCGCAATATGTTCCTCTTGGAAATACTCTTCTTTACTTAGTGTCTCACCAATTCGAGGGTGGTTGATTCGAGTCAGACACACGGGCTCCTCATCGACGATGGTTTCTTCAATCAATGAGTGTTTCTTACTCGAAAGTACATCAATGACGATATCTACTTTTTGTGCAGTAAGCGCATCAAACAGTTCTTCCTCTTCGAGTGGTGCTTCCGTAAAGCTTACGCCTTCAACCTGGCTAACGAAATGAAGCAAGCTCTCTGTGCAATAGACTTTAAGGTCATTCTTTTGCTGCTCAACCGTTCCAATGATGTTCAATGGGTCTTCTATCTTATTAGCGAGTGATACCGCTGCTCCAGTGGGCGCGATACCTCGTCCTTCTCTCACAAATAAAGCCTTGCCCACGACACCTTCGAGTCTCTTAATCGCCGCGCTTACCGCGGGTTGAGAAATATCGAGCTGCTCTGATGCCACGGTGATAGAGCTGTGTTTGTAAACGGCCAAAAATGTCGTCAGTAGATTAAGGTCCAAATTCAGTTCCCTCTATTCTTATTGCCACTCATCCAAATCATGGTGGAGTCGTTATTAACTCATAAATGAAATGGAGGTTTTAAGTAAAGTTTACACTATATATCAAGGTTCTGTTTATTAATAAACTTGTTTGCATCGGAGTGAGGAAGGAACTTCATTCATTTACTAAATACTCAGACCGATAGGTGAAACTATGAGAACTTTCGCAAAATTATCAATCATCTCTACAGCAATGATCATCACGACAACCGCTTTTGCTGCTGACCCAATGATGCAATACAACACCAAGCAGACTAACTCTGATATTCAAAAACTCGAGAAATTTGAATATCACGAGGGTGAAACTCTTGAAGAGTATCTGAGCACTCAACCTAAGGGGAACTTGTACTCTTCAGAAGAAGAAGTGCTTTCTGTGTTAATGGGCGGTGTAAACAATGGTGACTATCGCAAAGAAACCAATTCAGGTTGGAAAGAAGGCCTGATGTTTGAGGGCATTGCACCTTATGGCGATCACATGGTGTCGGGCGCCAACTGGTTCCCACGCACTGAAGAAGTTCAACCGGATGAAATGCGTGTCACGTTCATGGGAACATCACCAATGATTCGCCCGGGGCAGGCAAACACCTCGATATACGTAGAACTGGGTAACGGCTCTAACTTTGTCTTTGATTTAGGTGAAGGATCAATTGCGAACTACGTAGCGGCGGGTGTCGCGATGAATGAACTCGACCATATTTTCATTACTCACTTGCACGTAGATCATTACGGCTCATTACCTTATCTGTATCAATTTGGTGGTTGGAATGGTCGCTGGGAAAAGCCGCTTAACATTTATGGCCCGAGTGGTGCGACTCCAGAATATGGCACTCGTCATATGATTGAAGGCATGCAACAAATGTTGAACTGGCACACCGATGCATTTGATGTGTTCCCATCAGGCAACGACATTGTGGTTCACGAGTTTGATTTCCGCGACGACGGTGGCGTTATCTATGACCAAGACAATGTGGAAGTGATTCACTGGCGACGCAGTCACGCAAAAGATGGCGCGTCTGGTTACCGCTTAAATTGGACTCAAGATGACGGTCGAGTGCTTTCATTTGTTTGGACAGGAGACGGTCGCCCAACGGAGTTGGATTTGAAATACGCAAAAGGTGCAGACTTGTTCATTACTGAACTGCAAACCGAAACGTTTGGTGTGTCTTCGATTATTCAAGGTGTGCCGCCATTCTTAGCTCGTTACACCGTTGATACTCACCATACGCCAGCGTACGCGGCGGGTTATGTGGCCAATGAAGTACAACCGCGCTTGTTCATGACAACGCACATGACATTCGACCCATATCTCAATGAGGAAACCGTTGCAGAGGTTCGCCACCATTGGCAAGGGCCTTACCACTTCGGTGCGCCAGATGGCATTGTCGTTAACATGACCAAAGATAATGCGTGGGTTCGTGAAGGTATTTTACCTGATTTCCCGAATGCGCGAGCGCCACAATTTGATATGGCAGATGGGTCTGATTTTAGAATTCCATTACCGAAAAATAGCCGTGAAGACATACAAGAACAAGAGATTCGTGATTTAGAGTTAGATCCTAAACTGTACTACCCAGAAGGCTACCATCCAGAGCTGTTAACTGAGTGGCCAGTCGACCGTGACATCGTAATCCCAGCTGAACAAGTACCAGAAGCAATGAAGCAAGGTATGAACACCAAGCAAGAATACATGGATAGAGTGCGTGCTCATCACAATCTTGAGCGCAAATCGGTAAGTCGTCCAACTGAGCCTGGTGAAGGAGCAGGAACAGACAACAAATAGGGTATTTGTAGTGAGGGCTGATATTGCCCTCACATCCTAAAAAGTTAGGTAAATAAACCCATTCTCTTACTCAATCATAAAACTATTGCTTACCACTTCTTTGCTTAGAATATCTGGAGTTCATTATGAAAAAATCAATTTTAGCGGTCGTCATTCTATCTTTAGTGTCAGCGTCTGTTTTCGCTAACGGACAATCCAATGCTCACAACTATCAACCTGGTGCGACGAATAACTCAGAACGTTTAGCGGATATTGATCCTAACTACGAACTGACCTTACCTTCAGAAAAAGAAGGCTACACCATGTATGACAACCAATCCATGTCAGATGGCGGGACCTACACAACGTATGTCAAACCGAATCCTTCCGATGCAATGCATGTGGCCGATGAAGGCTCGCTAAAAATAACGCATGGAGAAGGTGGTGTCATTATGACGGAATACACCACAAAGAATGGGCAACACACGTTTTCAGTGATGTGCGGCTACACCTCGGGTCCATCATACTGGGCTGACGGAAAACCAGCGAAGGTATGTGAAGAGGCGCAAGCACTAGCGGTTGCATTGGAAGCAAAAGGTGAATGGGAGGTGGAGCCAATGACTTACACCATCGCACCAGCAAGAATCGTAGTTGATAAGTGATTTTTGTCTACAG
Source organism: Vibrio sp. 10N.247.311.47 (assembly GCF_041467535.1). Taxonomy (NCBI): domain Bacteria; kingdom Pseudomonadati; phylum Pseudomonadota; class Gammaproteobacteria; order Vibrionales; family Vibrionaceae; genus Vibrio; species Vibrio sp. 10N.247.311.47. Next base: position 38,366 of record NZ_JBFSUR010000003.1, on the reverse strand, counting down.
AACGCTCGTTATATCGAGCCTCGTTATCCAACCATATTGATTATTTGTAGTGAGACAGAGGGGTACTCAGGCTGAAATGGTCTTGAAGTTCCCCTTAACTTAGCTCACAAGAAGCTAAGTCAGCCAACTAATCAACTTTGTATTCGAAAATACAGAAGGTCTATCCCATGAAAAATACCATTAAGCTACTGGCTATCGCATGTGTTTTACTTACTCCAATGCTTGTCGCCGCTGCCGAACATAATCACAGTCACAATCATTTTAACCCTGAATTAGAGCAACTTGGCGACGACATTATTGGTCTAACCGTGTGTTACAAAAATGGTCATCTATCAGATGAGAATCAAGAACCTGCTTTCATGAATCTTATCAACCACGCCAATGTAGAAGGTGAGGAGTTGGGGATGTACTACATGGATAAGTTGGGCCCTAAAGCTGAGCAAATCATGAGTGATGACGACGCTCGTCGCTTATGGACTCAAGATTATTGTGCTGATTTGACTGACACTTATTTGGATTCAGATAAGTTAGCTCAAAGATCAAATGAACATCAAAGTCATTCACACGGCCACGATCATGGGCATCACCATAATCATGACCACCATGGACATGGCGATTTAACGCCGGAGGTACTTGAGCAAGATATTGAGAGAGGGCGTTTACTCAGTATCAATTAAGCCCAATAAGATAAGTTCATCTAACCTATTGTTAAATATTCACTATTTGTTAGTGTGTTTAGGTGCACATTGAGGATGTGTTTCATATTTAGCGAAGAAATATTAGGAGTTGCGATGAGTATTATAGTGAGACGGTCTGAACCGTCAGATGCGAAGGGAATAAAAGAAATCTACGAATGCACTAATGCTTATACTGGTACGCTGCAACTCCCAAATCCATCTCTGGAAAGCTGGCAAAAACGAATCTCTAATATGCCTGATAACGTGTACTCGTATGTCGCGATGATCGACGATGAGATTGTTGGCAACTTGGGAATGGAAGTGTGTGTGAATCCAAGAAGACGACATGTGGCTTCATTTGGTATGGGTGTTAAAGACGATGTGTTAGGCAAAGGTGTGGGTAGTCAATTGCTCGCGACCGCAATCGATCTGTGTGATAACTGGATTAACATCAAGCGAATGGAGTTAACGGTGTATACCGATAACGAAAGAGCGATCAGTCTGTATAAGAAGTTTGGTTTCGTGATTGAAGGAGAGTCCGCAGGGTTCGCTTTCAGAAATGGCGAATATGTAGCGGCTTATCATATGGCTCGACTGGTATAGAGCTAAGGTTCGATTGAAAGATAATAAAACGCCACGTTATTTAAACGTGGCGTTTGCTATTTTGGTGCGTTGGTCGGTTTAGACAACCTGTCTTAAGCCGTTAGTGGCTCAAGGTTCGCAGGGCGGTAGTGTACAGATTTTAGTACTTTACCTTGGCGAACTGTCTTGCCTTCAGATACGAAATCTTCCGCACACTTAGCGATGATGTATTCGCCTTTTTGAACCGCCATCAGCTTAATGTTCTGCTCAGCATAGAAAGCTTCTGTTTCAGCGTATTCTTTTTCGTTGCGACATACTTTGCTCATGTTGCTTGAGTGTACTTCGTCCCAGCAAGGTAAGAAGTCAATTGAGCGGTTTTTAGAAACATTCAATAGTAGGTCGATCAGGTAGCTGATTGCTAGGTTGTCTTCAACCTTAGCTTGGCCAAGGTGAACCAGACGCCCCATCAAAACATAAACGCTGTCTACAATAGCGTCCGCTTGTTCGATTTTTGAGTCAGCTTCTGCAAGTTCTGTTAGTTCTTCGATCGCTAGAGAGGTATGTAGCGTATCGCCTTTTTCGTCCATTGTTTCAGGAGCAGCAACAGGCAGATCAAAAGTACTGCGGAACTCTTCAATGTCGCGGTAAAGGTGATCGTAGATTTCTTGGTTTAGTTGAGAAAGGTTCATATTCCTATCCATTTTGTTTCGTTAATGGACCATTTTAACAAAGGTAGTAATGGGGTGCTAACGCAAAGTGGAAGAACGCGACTTTTATTCATTGGACCAATGAGGTATTTTGCATACAAACCAATTGATTATTATGTTTTTTTACACTTTACTCTTCTTAATATACCAAATATTAATGTTGCCATTAACTTCGGCTGCAGTGGGACCCCATTTATGAACCAAGCCAGTGAAAGCGAAATTGTTATACGTCGCTTGTATCAAATCACCAATGATTACCGGAAGGGCTTCGATATTCAGATCGCTCAGCTGCTTATCATGGGGCTTGAACGCTTCAACCTTGATATCGGTATTTTATCTAAAGTCGAGGGTAATACTTACTTAGTTGAACACTCTGTCACACCTGAAGGGGTTGAGCTCAATAGTGGCGATATCTTCGATTATCGTTCAACCTATTGCGAAATTACCTGTAAATCGATTGGTCCTATCTGCATAGAGCATTGTGGTAAACACGATAAGTATGCGAAGCACCCTGCTTACCAGTCTTTTGGCTTGGAGTCTTATATTGGGGTTCCCATTTTCGTTAATGATGAGCTTTATGGCACCTTAAACTTTTCAAGCCCGGCTCCTTATCATCGTGAATTCAAAGAGTTCGATATCGACGTTATGAGGTTAATGGCCTCATGGATCGAAGTGGAACTGGTTAGAAGACAGCAAGAACGAAAACTCAAAGAGCTGAATGAGAAGTTAGAGTACCAAGCTCTGTATGATCCTCTGACCCATTTGCCAAATAGACGTTGCTTGTTCAAAACGTTGAACGCAGAAGTGGAGCAGTTAAAAGGATCTTTAGGAAAGGGAACCTTAGCGGTTGTCGACATCGATTTCTTTAAACAGGTCAATGACACTTATGGCCACCAAATGGGTGATGTTGTCTTAAAGAAAGTGGCGAACGTGCTGAGCAATAACACTCAAGAAGGTGAGTTTGTGGCGCGTTTTGGTGGTGAAGAGTTCATTCTTTGGTATCCAAATAAAACACCAAGTTGTGTTGAAGATAAGTTCATGACTCTTTTACAAGAGATGAAGAAAATCACGCTTGATAGAAAGCCAGTCACTATATCAATCGGTGCGTGTCATTTTGAGTTGAGTACAGGGGATACCAAAGGGGAAAGGATGTCGGCGTTAGATAAGCTAATCAAAGTGGCCGATGAATGCCTGTACATTGCGAAACAAAATGGACGAGATCAGTTCATTTCTCGTCCATACCATCAAGAACGCTCAGGAATATGAGCCATCTTGTTAGCGATTAACTGAACGATTAACTGAACAGGTAAGGGAACAGTTGACGACGTTCTTCCGGCGTTAAGGATTCAACTCTCGCGATATTTGTATCAGGAATCGCTTCAGGGTTAGGGTAGTGCTTCAACACTTTTTCCATACTCGCTTCACGAATCAAATGGTAAACCGGATACGGAGAACGGTTCGTTAGGTTTTCATCGTCTTCTGGATCCGCACCACCAAAGCAATAGTCTGGGTGGAAGGTTGCTACTTGGTAAACGCCTTCCCAATCTTCTTGCTTGATCAACGCTTCAATCCAATCAATGAACATGTTGTAGTCGAAGAAATCTTGCAGCATGTTAGGTACAACCACCAACGTCGTCTCTAATTCTGCGACTGGCGTGTTATCTAACTCTACGAAATGCGTCATGATGTCTTGCAACAACGCTTCTTCCGTATTTGCTTCACTCACAAAGATCTTAATCTGTTTATTACGTTGTGGCTTGGCTGCGAATGGACACAGGTTTAGGCCAATAACGACATCGTCTAACCACTGTTTTACTTGGTCGTGGATGGTTTGAAGATCTGTGCTTTGAGTGTTCGACATAACAGGTTCCGAAATGAAATTTTGCGTAGGATATCAGAACGGACGTCAATCAAAAGCAATAATTGAGTTACAACCTTAGTCGTACTTATGCTTGTGCGAGTTTAGAGGCCGATACTTGAAGTTGTTTTAATTGGTAGACCCAAGCAAATATCGCAACATAGAAGATTGAACCGCCCGCAATCACGCCATTCCAACCGAACAGTTGCCAGCAATACAAGAGTAAGAAACCACCTAAGCTCCCGCCAATATAATAGTGAACCAAGTAAAGTGCAGTTGCTGTCGCCTTAGCGCTCGGTGCTTTTTGACTCACCCAAGAGTAGGCAAGGGTATGGGCGAAGAACGCGCCGCCACTAATCAATAACAAGCCTGCTAGCATGAACGGAACTTTGTCGACTGCAGAAATTAGCATTCCGATTAAGCTAATACACACGCCCATCAATATTCCGCTTAACGGGTCAAAGCGAAGTGTCCATTTGTTGGAGAGCTTAGAGCTTACCGTACCGGCCAAGTAACATAGGAATATCAGTGAAGCTAAACCAACGGGTACCGAGTGAGGTTCGGATACTAGCCTAAAGCCCATTACAGAGTACAGGTTAACAAACAGCGCGAAGTTAGCACCACCAATCAACATCGCGAGCCACAAGGTACGGTTTCTTAAGTGCATTACAACGGAGCGGTTGTGATGAAAGAACAGCCCTTTTTGAGGTTTGAAGTTCTGTTGGTCAGGTAGGCGATAGGCAATAAAGAGTGCACCAAGCAATGAACCGACAACGAAAAACAGTACAGTTGCATGCCAATCGAAATAGTCTGTAATTAAGCCGCCTAATACACGTCCGAAGATTCCACCCAATGAGTTGGCCGCAATATAACCTCCAATCGCGACAGCAAAGGCTTTGGGTGTTAACTCCTCAACCATATAGGCAACCGCCACACCAGCAAACGCCGCCACAGCGATGCCCATAAATGCGCGGGCAATAACGAGTTGCAACAAGGTAGTCGTGAACACCATGCTTAACCCTATTAATGGGATAGCGAACAGACTGAACAGAATAATGGGTTTACGACCAAAGGTTTCAGAGGCAATTGCCCAAGGTACCAAGCTAATCGAAAGGCCGAGTGTTGTAGCAGCAAACAACCAGTTGATCTGAGTTTCAGATACTTGGAAGTGCTCCGCCATGTGCGGCAAGATTGGCTGAAAGAGGTAAAGGTTACAGAAAATGATAAACGAACCAATCGCCAATGATTGGGTGATGCGTTTGTATTGAGGACTGCCTTTATCAAACATTTACGTTGTGCCTGCGCGAGTTAGTAAGCTATTTGTGAACAAGTTATCAGTACAGTTGCGATTAAAGAAATATATTAAAGATATCACCTCTATATATTAAATATATCGCTATGCTTGAATCAAAACCTCTTCGACATTTTTTGGCTGTTGCGCAGTTTGGTAACTTCACTCAGGCTGCAAAAGCGCTGCATATCGCACAGCCTGCATTGAGTATTTCCATTAAGAAACTAGAACAGACATTGGAGTTAATTCTGTTTCGTCGCGGAGATAAATCCGTCACCTTAACGGAAGAGGGAAAGGTACTGTTTGAGCATGCAAAGCGAATCGCCCAGCAGTTTGATGATGCTCAGCTCGCGATGAATGAACTAAAGGGACTAGAAAAAGGCGAGGTTCGATTAGGCGCTCCAAGTATGATGGGCAGTTACTTTTTCCCACAAGTCGTTATGGCATTTAAAAGCCAATACCCTAATCTAAAGTTGACCTTGATTGATGCTGGTACCGCATCGATTCGTGAAATGCTGTTAAACGGCGAACTCGATATTGGTGTAATTAATCATGAGAACGTTCCTGATGATTTGGAAACGGATCATCTGTTAAGTTCTGAGATGGTCGCCGTTGTCGGTAAGGAGCATCCGCTAGCACAACAGCCTTCGATGACCTTTGAAGAATTCTTTGCTCAAGAGCTGATCATGTTCAAATCGGGCTATTTCCACCGCGATTTTATTGATGCGACTTGTAAGAAGTACAACCTCGATATGACCATCGCGTTCGAAACCAATTTATTGCCAATGATTCTTTCTATCGTTAAACAAGAGTTTGCGATCACCGCGCTGTTGAGCTTAGTGACAGAATATGAAAAAGACGTGATAGGCGTGCCATTTAAAGACCCTGTAAAACTGAATCTATCTTTGGCCTGGAGAAAGGAAGGGTATTTGTCGAAAGCCGACAGAACCTTTATTGATTTCGTAAAGCGGTATGTGTGATTTAGTGAGATATAAATAAACAAAGCCCGAGTATCCTAGATTGGATATTCGGGCTTTGTTGTATAGAAGTATGACTGGCTCAGAGCACGTTAGGTGTTCTTTGAGTTATACATCTTATCGAAGTTTTTCTGATTCCAGCCGACCATCACTTGGTCACCGATCTTAAGCACAGGGATAGAACGAGCACCCATCGCCTGTAATTCTTTACGGCCACGCTGCATTTTTGCATTCGTTAGGCGATATTCAATTTTCTTCGAATCCAAATAGCGTTGTGCATCTTTACAGTGCGGGCATTTGTCTGCGACGTACAATACAACACGTTTCATTTTTACAATCTCTTTTTGAGTGTAGCTCTTGGTGAATCTCGCTAAAGTGTAACGAATCCTAGGTGATTAGAAAAGTGTGATCAGTTACACTATGCGGCTCAATTTTCAAGACCACAACGTATTGTCGTGGTGTAACTTGTACGGTCTTTCAGCATGCATCCTTCTTTACGCTATATTCAAGGCTATCCTAAGCACATTCTTGATCCTGTTACTCAACTTGTAGAGTCGGGTAAATTGGTGCCTTGGTTTGAAGCTCGCTACCCAAAGAATCATGAAATAAAAAGCGAGAAAGCCCTGTTTGACTATGCGATTGAGATAAAAAATCGCTACATGAAAAAAACACCACCGATCAGCAAAGTGATTTACGACGGCAAGATACACCTAATCAATAATGCGTTAGGTCTGCATTCTTACGTTGCTAAGAATCACGGTGGAAAGATCAAATCAAAGAATGAAATTCGTATCGCCAGTGTTTTTAAAAATGCACCAGAACCTTTGCTAAGAATGCTGGTGGTACACGAACTGGCGCATATCAAAGAGAAAGAGCACGACAAAGCCTTTTACCAACTATGCTGTCACATGGAACCGGAATATCATCAACTTGAGTTGGATGCCCGTTTATTCATGATGTATTTAGATTTAAAGAAGTAGCCCAATGAGCCAATCACAAAATAGAACGACGCTAAGCCTGTCGAAAAACAGCACTTCATCAGCAAAAACAAAAGACAACCAAGCTGATGTTAAGCCAAGTACAGCTAAGCCAAGCAGCGACAAGCGTATTTCTACAAAGAACACATCTGATAAAAGCCGCAAGAATAGTGCACCTAAAGGCGCGGGCAATAACAAAGCAAAGCGACCTTTTGCAAAAGATAGCAGAGGTAAACCGGGTGCCAATAAAGGATCATCGAATAAGGGTTCTTTCAATAAAACGGCTTTTAACAAGAACGCAGCTCAGAAAAGACGCTCGGCTGAAAAACCTCAAGGTGGATTACACCCAAGAAACCAGCACACTGGCCGCTATAACTTCGAGTTACTAGTTGCAGCCTTGCCTGAGCTAAAAGAGCATCTGATCAAGAATCCGGTTGGCGAAGACACCATTAATTTCTCTGATCCATTGGCTGTTAAGCTACTCAACAAAGCTTTGTTGGCGCATCACTATGGCGTTAAACATTGGGATATTCCTGCTGGTTACTTGTGCCCGCCAATTCCTGGTCGTGCAGACTACATTCACAGAGTGGCCGACATCCTTAATAGCGATGGCCAAGGTGAACCCTATAACCACGCGTCTGTGAAAGCATTAGATATTGGTGTCGGTGCAAACTGTATCTACCCAATCATTGGTGCGACAGAGTATAAGTGGCGTTGTACAGGGACAGATGTTGATTCAGTCTCCATCAAAACAGCGAACTTCATAGCGGAAAGCAACCCTAATCTAAAAGGTAAGATCCGCGCTCGCCTACAAGCTGACTCTGAATCTATCTTTAAGGGCGTGATTAAGGATAATGAACGTTACGATGTCACTATTTGTAACCCGCCATTCCACAGCTCTCTTGAAGAGGCTGAAAAGGGGTCACAACGTAAACTGGATAATCTAGCGGCGAACCGTGCTAAGAAAGCCGGTCAGTCGTTCAAGCCAGAAATGAATAAGAAGCCAGTTAAGTTAGATAAATCAACTAAGCAAGATAAACCAACCTTAAACTTTGGTGGTCAAAAAGCCGAGCTTTGGTGCCCAGGTGGTGAAGCCGCTTTCATTATGAAGATGGCGAGAGAGAGTCAACTTTTTGCTACTCAAGTTTTGTGGTTTACGACATTGATTTCTAAGAAAGATAACGTCGATATGGTTCGTTCAGAGCTTGGCAAGCTTAGAGCTAAACAAGTGAAAGTCGTCGAGATGTCACAAGGCCAGAAGGTAAGTCGCTTTATCGCATGGACCTTTATGGACGATGAGCAAAGACAAGAGTGGATCGCGCTAAAATAGCGGCTGCACTTAGTTAAGATATTAAGCTGAAATACGGACGGGCTTGTTGTTAACGCAACAAGCCCGTTTTTTTTGTGTTTTGCATATAACCTAAGCAGAAAGCAACTCATCTAACTTACTCTGATATTTCTGCTCTAGAGCTTTGTTACCTGCTTTGTTTTCGAGATCGACCAAGATTTTAAGCGATGGAATTTGATAGCCATAACGCTGGTGGAATTTGAATAAACGGATTCGAGCGTCATTGTAATCGGCGTCACTCACTTCAATTTTTGATAACTGTAGTATCGATTTTACGCGGTTTGGATCGTGGTCAATCGCTCTGCTGAAGTAGTACTTCGCTTGGTCGGTATTGCCAGCCTTAAATGCGCAAAACGCGGCGTTTTCATAACTTGCAGACACCAAGTAGTAGTAGGGTTGGTCGATGGCGCGATTGAAGTAATTATCGGCTTGTTCGTATTCGCCCTGTTTACACAAGAAGGTACCGTAGTTGTTCAATACATTGCCATTTCTTGAATCAAGACTGAGTGCTTTGCGGTAAGTGCTTCTCGCTTCATCTACTTCACCCACTTGTTCGTAGTAATGCGCCATTGAAAGCCGAGCACGGTAGTAGCTAGGTGCGTGTTTAATCGCGAGCTCAAGGTTTTCACGCGCTCTCACCATATTGCCTTGTCCCATATAGCCCAAACCTAATTCGATTCGAGATTCAGACATCGCGATAGGATCACTTTCAATCTTTGGCGGTCCTTCAGTGACAGAGACACAACCGGCCAAGGAAAGCGAGGCAAGTAGTACCACACTTGATAACGAAAGAGGGCGGGACAACGAAATCGGATTTGAAAATGATGGCTTGGCAGGCATGTGAAGCTCCTTATGAACACCAACCCATCATATGAAATCAAACCCATTGAAGTCGTAAATCTATCATGGAATGCGACCCACACACCATAAAAAAACCGCGTCCAATTCGTCGTTTTATCAACAACATACTGAACACGGTTTATGTGTTTGTGAATCGGAAGAAAGAACTTAATCGTCTTTGGTAAAGTTGTCTTCGCTGAAATGATCCAGATCGTAAGGCGTTTGTTGGTAAACGCAGTAGTTTAGCCAGTTTGAGAACAACAAGTGTCCGTGGCTGCGCCAGCTTGCAACCGGTTTGTTGTCTGGATTGTTATTCGGGTAGTAGTTGATTGGTATCACAGGCTCCATGCCTTCACCCAAATCTCGAATGTACTCATTGTGAAGTGTGTGAGAGTCGTACTCAGGGTGACCCGTTACAAACACGTTTCGCTTATCTTTGGTTGCTGCTAGGTATACGCCTGCAACATCAGAAGTTGCAAGAACATCAAGGTCAGTATGTTCCGCTAAGTACTCTTGAGAGAAGTCCGCATAGCGAGAGTGCGGAGCTAAGAATGTATCGTCGAAGCCACGTAAAATAGGGTGGTATGGGTTATGTATCTCGTGGTTATAAACACCAGACAGCTTCTCTTTACGAGTGCGTTTTGGCAAATCATATAATAACTTCAAACCAGCCTGAGCCGCCCAACACACGTATAGCGTTGAAGTAACGTGCTTGTTTGCCCATTCCATGATGGTTTTCAGGTGATCCCAGTAGATCACATCTTCAAATTGAACCAAGCCAAGCGGCGCACCAGTGATGATCAATCCATCAAAGTTTCTTTCTTTGACCATTTCAAATTGGCGGTAGAAGTTATCAAGGTGTTCAGTCGGTGTGTTCTTGCTTGGTCGATCATCAATGCGTAGCAGCTCTACATCCACTTGCAATGGACTGTTCGATAGTAGGCGTAAGAATTGAGTTTCAGTTTCAATCTTCTTCGGCATCAGGTTGAGGATCAAGACTCTAAGTGGACGAATTTCCTGTGTCGATGCTCTTGATAACGGCATCACGAAGATGTTTTCTTCACGAAGAACATCAGATGCTGGCAATTGATCTGGAATGCGAATAGGCAAAGCTTTCTCCCTAAGCTAGATATGTAGACGTCTATACATCTAAATCTATAGTAGTTTGGTACGCTTGTCGATATACAAAATGGATAGATGTAAATTATTTGTGTTTTCTATCAGAAGCCATCTTCCGACGTCGGGGGAGTCTTATAATGTTTTACGACTACCTGAGTAAGGCATAAGTGCTTGGTTCTGTTATGTAGAACTAGGCAGTTATCAGAGCAAGCGGCTAGCATTTACGATAAACTCATGTTTTCGAATTAGCCTGTAAAGTGACAGATGAAGTTAATACTCATTCGAGGGTTGCCCGGTTCTGGCAAATCAACAAAAGCAAAAACCTACGATGCATTGCATGTCGAAGCCGATATGTATTATGTGAATGAGCAAGGTGAGTACCATTTTGGTCCTAGGCAGCTGCAACAAGCTCATGAGTGGTGTCAAAACACAGCTGAAAACGGCTTAAAGCAAGGGTTTGATGTGGTTGTTTCGAATACCTTTATTAAGCATTGGGAAATGAAAGCCTACCGCCAACTTGCACTCAAATATAAAGCAGAATTAATTATCGAAGTGTGCCGAGAGCAATATGGCACTATTCACGACATTGAACCTTCAGTAATTAAGCGTATGGCGAAAGACTGGCAAGAATAGCCTCGTTCTTCTTCTTCTGCTTGCGTGGCTGAATGGCAAATAGAATTAAATTAATAGAACAACTTCAAGGTAACGATTGAAATGGCAAAGCGCTCTGTTGTGGTCGACATGACTTCTTATGGTATCTATTCCACATGGGATTCAAAATCTAAAGATCTTCCAAAAATCCAAGAGTTCACCACCACCGTTGATGCTGAAATCGACGTAGAGTTTGGCTATATCCTGAATATCAAAAAAGCCAAAGGTGAGAAGATCCGTTACTGCATTTATCACCCAAACATCACCACAGACAAAGGTGAAGTGCTCGAACCGTTTGATGGTGAGGAGTATGTCGGTAACAATGACTGGGATTTCTACTTAGGTGACACTATCTGGGCTCCTGTCTCGAACAAGCTAGGAAAGTGGCGCATGACGGTTGAGCTAAAAGGCAACATCATCGCCGACAAGACATTCGACCTAGTAGCAAAAGACGAAGGCCAATTCTGGAAGCGTAGAGGGTTTTAGGTTCTACCTTCTATGTTCACCTAAACAACAAAAAGCCGAGCATCGTGATGATGTCTCGGCTTTTTTCATTGTGCTAGATAGAAGTGACTACCCAACTAATGGATTCGATTATTGCGTTACGTAAGCCACAACAAACTCAGTGATTGCGACCATGTCTTTCACTGCAATGTACTCTTCAGTGGTGTGAACTTTCGCCATACCAGTAGAAAGGTTAACTGTTGTCAGGCCTTTTGCGTTGAAGTTGTTTGCATCGCTACCGCCGCCAGTGCGTTTAGTGTTCGCTGTGACGCCAAGCTTCTCAAACGCCGATTTGATAGAAAGAATGTGCGGATGATCGTCTGCAATAACGAATGCATCGTAAGCACGAGTTGATTCGATTTCTACTTCAGCGCCGAACTGCTTAGCACTTTCTTGGAATGTAGAGATCATGTGCTCAACTTGAGCCGTTAGCTTTTCGCCGTTTAGAGAACGTGCTTCAGCCACGACTTTAAGCTCTGGCATTACGATGTTAGTTGCTTGACCACCTTCAACAATACCAACGTTTGCTGTCGTTTCTTCATCGATACGAAGTAGGTTCATCTTAGTGATAGCGTCTGCAGCAACTTGAATTGCGCTGATGCCTTCTTCTGGTGCTAAACCAGCGTGAGCAGGGCGACCTTTGATTTTAGCAACAATCTTCTGCTGGCCAGGCGCTGCGTTTACGATAGTGCCAATTGGACCGCCTGTATCAAGTACGATTACGTGCTCAGATTGAATGTAAGACATATCGAAGTTCAAAGAGCCGAACAGACCGCCTTCTTCGAATACAGTAAATGCAATCTCGATAGTTTTGTGCTCTTGTCCTTCAGCTTTAATGCAACGAACCGCTTCCATGATAGCTGCGATACCAGACTTGTCGTCACCACCTAGAATTGTGTTGCCTTTTGAACGGATGATACCGTCTTCGATGATTGGCTCAATGCCGATGCCTGGCGTTACTGTGTCCATGTGGCAGCTGAACACTGTGCTACCTGGAAGAGTGCCATCTAGACGAGCGTAGATGTTGAAACCATTAGACACTTCTTCAGGAACCGCCAGTTTGTGAACTTCAAAACCTAGTTCACCGAGTTGCTCAGCCAAAGCTTCAGCAATCGCTTTTTCGTTACGAGATTCACTATCAATTTTCACTAGATCGCAGAAATGTTCTACAAGACGTTGTTCATTAATTTGGGTCATTGTTAATTCTCATTATGCTTCCGCTTGTTCAAAAAGAAGCCGCGGAGGTAGGAACAGGAAAATCACTATAACGCCAATGAGGTAGATGATTGTCTGAGTTAAATCAAGAAAGTTGCCTGATTATTCTAATTAATGAGAAAAACCCAATTCAGATCCACCAGTGCGCAGGATTTTAATCTGTATATCTGTCGGGTATAATGTTTGACCGCTCTTAAAAAACGTCAATAAAATTGGAATTCAATCAATAATGGCCCTGATAAATGAATAGAAACAATGTGTTAGGTTCATTCCTTTTCGTGGTGCTGATGAGTATTGTGCTGGGGCTGTATTTGCTCTATCCAACTTATGACGACGATTTAAAGCATATTCGCCCTGAAAACCCGAGTGTTTATAGTCCAGAGAAAGAGTTATCACTCTCTCAATATGGATCTGCGTTGATCGATATTCTCGATGTATCTCGCGGTGACCCTAATTTAGCTTCCCAACAACTTGAGGCTCTCCAAGCCAAGTTCCCAGACCAAGATAAAGCCATCTATCGTGCTTACGAATTGATGATTTTGTCCAACCTCGCGCAACATAAGTTGGATACCGAAGCGGTTTCCGAATACGTCAGGCAGATTAAAGCACTCGCACAACACGAACATATGGGTTGGCTAAAGGCCCAATCTCTCGTTGAATTGGCGATTGAATACATCAGTAAGGGTGAGCTAGCGGAATCTGAAATCCAAATCAGAGCAGCGATAGATATCGCAGAATCGCTTCACTATGAAGAGTTGTTGATTAAGGCCTATAACACGGCTGGTGTCATCAATAACATCCGCAATGACTTTCCTGAAGCTCAATACTTTTTCCATAAAGGTTTAGACCTTGGTAAGAAGTACCCTCATCACATCTACAACAGCAAGTTAGTGTCAAATATGGCACTGCTTTATATCTATTTGGAAGACTGGCCTAAAGCGCTCAAGCTGATTAAAAGAGCCAAAAAACTCTATTACAAGAGTGGACTACTCGAAGCGTCTACCATTGGAGTGCTGCATGTGAATGAGTCTTTTGCTTATCTGCGCAGTGGTGATTTGGTCAAAGGGCGGGAAGCATATCAAAGTGCGGCTAAGCTTAATGGCGATAACGTGAGTGAACGATACAAAATCATCCTATTAAAAGCAGAGAGTGATGTGTTGTTGGCGGAAAAGAACTTTGAGTCAGCACGACAAGTCGCAAACTTGTGTCTTAGATACCCAGGAGTGGACAAATACACACTTCAATTGGGGCAGTGTTACCTAAATAGAGCCTTAGCGAACATTGGTTTGAACCGAGATAATTTTGTTTTTGCTGATCTAAAGCGATCGTCTGCAATGTTCGATGTTGTGGGGACTCGCAGCTGGAAGGTCCTCGGCTTAAGAACACTTGCTGAATACTATGATTCGAGAGGCGACAGCGAGAACGCACTTCGTTACTTCAAGCTCTATTACAAGGGTAATAAAGCGCTGCTATTTGATAAGCGCCAGAGTGATATCTTTTTACTCGAGCAAGATTTCGCTACGGCATCATTAGCTCAAGAAAACGAACTGCTTAACGCAGAAAAAGAGTTGGGTGAGCTGACATTAGATAAGCAGCAATTACGGAATCGAATCGTCGTCGCTTTGGGTATCATGGTGATGATAAGCGCCACGTTACTATTGATAAGGTTACGCTCGATCCAGAAGACCAACAAAGAACTACTTAAGCAATCAACAAGATGCGAACTGACAGGCTTATACAATAGGCGTTACTTAGAGCAACGGTTAACTCAGCCGATGCCACATCATTTGTCGTCGTTTGGGTATACGCTCGCTATTCTAGATTTAGACCGCTTCAAACAAGTTAATGACACTTATGGCCATGATATTGGTGACCAAGTGCTGGTGGAAGTCGCTAAGCGTTTAGAGAAAATCTTATCAACAAACGATGTAGTGGCAAGATGGGGTGGGGAAGAGTTTGTTTTGTTGCTGTCTGGTTCCATTGATTCTGAGCAACAGTTGAACGTTATCCGTTTAGCTATTTCTGAAACACCCATTGATACGCACTCCGGCTCTTTAGACCTCACCACATCGATAGGAGCGTCGATTGGTATTGTTCATGAGCAACTCAATCAAGATACTTACAAGAAGTACCTCAAAGCCGCGGATGATGCACTATATCAAGCGAAAGAGTCGGGTAGGAATCAAGTCATCATTGCTGAAAGTTAATCGCTAATCTGGAAACAAAAAGCCATTCTGATCTTCGTGAGATAAGAATGGCTTCTGGAACACTCTGAGATCGCTAATATCAAAATTTGAGTGAGAAGTGGGGTTTACTTAGCGATATGTCGAGTTTATCTATATCAACATTTTCTAAATGAGTTACTTAGCGACACCTTGAAGCATTTCAACCAATTCGCCTTCTGTCGCTGGTTCGCTAGCGAGTTCAATCACAGCCGAAGCTCCTCCCTTTAACATGTAGGCTTGGGTTCCGCAGTGGTCATAGTGGAACCATTTACCATCTACACATACGTCGGTATAACATCTTGGGTCTTGTTTAAGTTCCATATCAATTTCCTTATTAACATTTGCCTAACGTTTTTTAGGCTAGTTGATCACAAATCTAGGTAAATTGATCTAAATCAATCTAGAGTGTAATTGATGATTTAATTATCAAAATAAGAGAGGTGTGTCTAGCGAAGGAGCGACCTCTCGTTGGGCACTGCGCTCAAAGGTCGTGATTCTGGTTGGCAACTCTCGCTCTTTTGCTTGCCAGGTGATGCTTTTCTACATACGCTAGCTACTCTCTTAATCCCTATACAGACTTGATTGTGTTGGAAAATGACTAATATCTTTATCGTTGTAATTGTTCTGGTTGTGTTCTTTTACTTTATTCAAAAGTATGTGGTGAAACACGATGACACCAAAGACCACGCTTATCAGAAGAAAGGCGCGTTGATGTCGGCGCAACAGGCGACATTCTATAATGCGCTAAAATCAGCTGTGGGCAACCATGGGGAAGTGTTTGCTAAAGTCAGCATGTCGAACGTACTTGTTCCTGCTAAGACGAACAATAAGAAGAATTGGTTTATCGCCAACAACAAGATCTCACGTAGTTACTTCGACTTTGTTGTTTGCGACCCGCGAACGCTAGAGCCCCGCGTTATTATCGAACTTGATAACGGCAAAGAGCTCACTAAAGGGAAAGTCGATCGCGAAAAGCTACTAATTCACGTGTGTAAATCGGCAGGTTTACCTCTGATTGGTGCATCTATTAAACACAGCTACCAAGTGAGCCGTTTGAAGAGGTTACTGGCAGCACACATCGATTTAATCGAGCCATCAAAAGAAGTGCGATTTTGTAAGAAGTGTGGTAGCCCAATGATCATCAAACTGGCAAGCCAAGGCGATTACAAAGGCCGACGCTTCTTCACTTGTAGCCGCCAGCCAAACTGCACCTATACCGAAAACTACAACGTTGTATTCGATGTTGAAGAATAGTTGGTATCGATAGTAATGCACCCGGTTGGACTCCATTCAATCGCTTAGATACGAATAAGTTATACAAACTAAAAAGCCGAGCATTGATTATGCTCGGCTTTACTAATATTAAGTGGATTGGTTTAGACTAAAACGCGTAACGCATACCGAGCTGTAGCTCATCTTCGTCGTTATCGCCTTGCCCACCTTCGCCCTCGTCTAACATGTTAAACTTATAACTACCAAAGAAGGCCACATCGCCAATATAACGTGCGTATTCTAGACCGATAAAGTTAATGTCGTAATCTGCAATATCGTCAGCTTCAAAGTAGCTGTAGGTCAGGTTGACGGTGTTGACACCAAACGAGTATCCCAAGTAAGCATCGGCAGAATCGTAGTCTGAATCTTTTACGCCTAGACCTGAAATACTACCAAATTGATAGAGTGCGGCGAACCAAACCCCCTGATCGTTGGTGTACTTAACCGCACCAATATAGGCATCAGAAGTTTCTGTATCTGTCCCAACGCCATAGGTTTCATCACTTGACGCATAACCGACGCCAATATCTAACCCAATCGAAGTGCTGCCGGCGACAACTGCACCGAAGCCGTCACTTTGTGCTGATTCACTATCTGAATTGAAATTGCCATCAATTTGAAAGGTGATGTTGTCGCTTGTCAGTTCATAACGTAAAACATTTTTTGCTCGATCAGCAGTCGACACCGTGTATTCATTGATATAGCCGCTGAAGGTTTCAGCCATATCCGTCCAATCGGTTAAGTAGGTAACGGCATTATTTTGGTGGCCATAATAGACGTTACCGTGATTGGTTTGAACACCCGTATATAAGAATCGAGTGTTAATGCCGATATCATCTGATGCGCCATCTTCAGACTCTGTTAGTTCGAATTCATATTTCCCAAAAAAGGAAATATCGTCCGACGCTTTTTGTGTGCCATCGACACTTAAGCGGACACGTGATCTATCACTATAGGTGCTACTATTACCAGCACTTTTATTCGCATCAGAGAAATTCCCTCGAACTTCTGCGCGGCCGCCGATATTGAATACTGTTTCATCTGTCTCATAAATGGTCGCCGCCGATACGGCAGATGTCGATAGTATGCTCACCACTGCAATGGCGATATGTGATTTTTTCATAATTTATTCCCTATTTTTCACACTTGTATTTATCGCAAACCATAAATTCACGTATAGCATTGAATTTAGATTATTGATTCCTACAGGTTATGAATATAGGCGCGCTTTACCATTATGCAAATTTCATTATGTATTACTGTGCTGTATGTATTCAAAATAGCTATGATGTGTGGGGTTGGGTTTTGAATTGCTTATAGATTGTTGCTCTTGAGGGAGATTAATTGTAGCTGATGTTTTTCGACTATAGAGTGCTATCGTATTTATGTATGTTGGTAATAACCCGGCCACTTTATATGAAAAATCCGAATTTAGTCATTGCGGCCTAGTAATTCGATGACGACGATTACAAAATCGTGGTGATTTTTATGAATGATGTATTTCAGTGAGTTACAAAGCCTTTGCGTGCCTTTCACTTATAATGATCAAAATACTACGGTAACCCAGTGGGCAAGCAAAATTTTTGACACTAAATATAGGCATTGATCTATACCTGTATGGTTACTGTAAAGGCCAAGAAAAACGGTATAGACAACAAAAATCCCAAATTGAACACATTAGGTTAGTTAATTGGTTGTCATCAAGGATTAGAATTTTTTCTAACTAAACTTTGTTTTTCAGCGGTTTGACGATAATCTGGGTGTAAAATCGACATGTTGTTATGTCTTTGATTGCAAAGTGAGCAAACGAATCGCAAGATGCCAGTTAATACTTGCACCATCTGTTTATCATGGATATCATCGTTGGCGTTCTAAGGGAATGCGTCCGTAGCTCAGTTGGTTAGAGTACCGCCTTGACATGGCGGGGGTCGGTGATTCGAGTTCACTCGGACGCACCATTCCTTATTTGTTTTTATTGCATAACTATTGAGTTTGTCACAATGGTAGTAATAAGAAATTAGAACATCGCCCGCTTAGCTCAGTTGGTTAGAGTACTTGCATGACATGCAAGGTGTCACTGGTTCGAGTCCAGTAGCGGGCACCAAATTCGTTCTTTCTGAACAAGCAAAAAGCCCACCTAGCGTGGGCTTTTTTGTGTCTGCGTTTCTGGAAAGTACCTTAAATAGCATCATTCTTGTCTGCCTCCCCGTTGAATAATTATTGGATGAGCTAAGTGACTCATATCTCTCAAACTCGATTTGTGACCGCGTGGTGACCATGCTGTGACAACCTTCTAAGCATCTACAGTTTGGAGTAACAGAACATTTAAGAAATAGTCATCAGCACATTTTTAAAAAGAATGCTCTCGTTAATCTGAGTCTGGTGCGGTTTGAAGGGTCCAGCACTACGGTTAATGCAAAACTACTATAGAACTTAGGCTCAAGTTATCAACGTTAACTTTGTGCGGCCAGTGAAGTGGGTGTGCAACAAATTATAGTGTTCTTGTTAACGGGTGATGGCTGATGAGTTATTTCAAGGTGAACTAGGCGCCAGTTGTAGGTGAGGGTAGATTCAAGCAGAGTATAGAAATGTTCAAAAATGGGAAATAGAAAAGAGCCAAATAAACATGGGTTCATTTGGCTCTTTTTTGAGTAGCTCTCATTAATGCAATTGCTTCAAAGAAAAACTGATCCGTGATTGCATTGCAATCAACAGCCAACTGGCATCTCGATTATTTGGCTTGTCTTTACATAGATGTAGTGCTTTTAGTACACCGCGCGTGACTGAATCAATAAAGACATGTTCATGATGGAATTTATCTGGCCACAGTTCAGTACGTTGCTTGATAAGTTCGTAAATTTCATCGTATAGCCAATCAATATCTTGATGAGAGATTTTCTGAAAACGCTGAGCCTGAAGAATGTCACAGCACAAACTGGTGCAGTGAATAGCTAGAGGTGAATAAGCCATTTACTTTCCTCCATTTAAATTAGCATCTAATAACTTTTCAAAAGCACTGCCGTCTTGCCTGGTTAGGTTTGGTATATATCGGCTGTAAACTGTGAACAGCATTTTTGTAGTGGTATGGCCCATTTGGCGAGCTATCCACTCAGGTGCTTCTCCGGCTGCTAACCATAATGTTGCAGCCGTATGTCGAGTCTCATAAGGGCGGCGATATTCCATTCCCAAGTTTTTAAGTGTCGGCTTCCAGATTCGGTCTCTGACGTTACCTTTATCTAAAGGGTTTCCAGCTGCATTGCAGAACACATACTCCTTAGTACCAGTCACTTTGTATTGGGATTTTATAGCTTTAAGTACAACAGATGACATTTGAATGTCTCTTGTTGAACCCACCGTTTTCGTTGTGTCTGAACGGCCGTGTACAAACGTTTCTCGAACTGAAATTAAACCACGCTCAAAATCTACGTACTTCCATTTCAGACCATCGATCTCTGAGGTGCGCATTCCGGTGAAGAAACGAACGGTGAAGTAATCTTTAAAATCGGAACGTACCGATGATAAAAACAAGTTCACTTCGTTAAAATCAAACGGGTTTACATTAGTGCGTTCAACACGTAGTGGTTTGATGTTTTCAAACGTCGAACGAAAATCATAGCGATCTCCGGCTTCGCTCAAAATCATGCGCAGTGGTGTCATGACATGATTAATGAACTCGGCAGATAATTTTTTGCCGTTGTTACGCGGTTTCACTAAAGAAGCACGGTACTTTAAGATGTCAGGTCGAGAGATCTTCGCGACGTCTAAACGCCCGAAGTGAGGTACAAGGTACGACCATAAGTAGATCTTCATACTGTCCTTATAGCTTTCTTTCCAACGCACTTCGT
Organism: Vibrio sp. 10N.247.311.47; assembly: GCF_041467535.1. NCBI lineage: Bacteria > Pseudomonadati > Pseudomonadota > Gammaproteobacteria > Vibrionales > Vibrionaceae > Vibrio > Vibrio sp. 10N.247.311.47. The sequence continues at coordinate 18,278 of NZ_JBFSUR010000003.1, read as the reverse complement.
TTTCGTCGTACCACTCCTGTGCGAAGCTTTCGAACAAGACAGTTTCAATTCCTTGTAGCTCTTGTACTGCCGTTTTGTAATTACCAAGTAATTCCTGTTTGCGTTTTTGAGCTTGGATGTCTTGTTTCAAAAATGTCTGAGCTTTCTTAGACTCAGGGAAGTACTCACTATATACAAAACAACTCAGGCGAATGTCCGCTTCAATTTGATTTAGCAGTTTCTGTAGCTTGCGTTGGTTTACTTGAGTTGCAGGCAGTGCAGTTTGCTCACGGCAACGCATACGATAAGCCCCAAAAATTATTCAATTTTAGGCTTCATCAGTAACCATACTTCCTCATCCTCCTCTTAGAAACCACTGTTACTCATTGAAATTGATTGAGAATATCGGATGATCTTTGTCTACTAATGGATGTAATTAACAATTTAGCTAATGTGTAGTTGACGTGATGGCCGTTCAAAAAATAAGGTATAGTTTATTCGTATTGATGAATATTCTCATTTTTGAGTACAAATTCACGTTGGTAAGCTAGGTATGGAACTCACTCCGGTATTAAAAGAATTACAAGCTTTTGTGTATGCAGAACATGAAGCTAGCATGGAAAACCTTCTAGAAATTTGGAAGAAACCTTTAGAAGAAAAACTATTAAAAGGCGAAACTCAACGAATAGAGTCAGTAAGGTGTTCCGGGTCTAATCATCTGGAAGTCGTATTAGGTGATAACGAATCACGCTTTAGAGAAGGCGACATGATTTGTTTGCATCTTGGCGACCCAAGTAACCATAAGGTATTTGACCAAGTAGCTATTGAAGCTGAAAACGATGGAGAGTGGTTGCTCAAAGTCAAAGTAGATCAAAGCTTACTTCCACAACTAAGTGAAGGCTGTTATGCCGACCCTGCAGGCATGGACTTAAAACCGTTTTATGACAAAGCTTTGGTTGATGTAGCAACATCTAAAGTCGGCAGAGACGTATTGCTACCTATGCTTTCCGGACATTTGAATACGGAAACGATTTATGACGAAGACTTTGATGACGCTGCGGATTATGCCGAATCTCGAGGATTAAATGAAAAGCAGAGTGAAGCTGTTGGGCTTGGTGTCGGTTCTAAATACTTAGCGTGTATTCAAGGTCCTCCCGGAACGGGTAAAACAAAAGTTATTAGTATTATCGCCAAGCTTCTTGTAGAGGCAGGGCAGAGAGTTTTCATGACTTCTCATACCCACATGGCGATCAATAATGCACTCAATAAAATTGTAGAGGAAGGGGTTCCTGTTGCAAAAATTTGTGCGAGTGGCGGTAAGAAATCACTGAGTGATAAGGTTCAGCATTTTGAATACGCATCAAAATGGGAAGATATACCGGACACTGGGTATGTGATTGGTGCGACACCTTTTGCTACCTGTAGTGAGCGACTTGAAAGCTTTACATTCGACACCATTATTTTTGACGAAGCCAGCCAAATTACCGTTCCATTGGCGTTAATGGCAATGAGAAAAGGGTGTCGATTTGTATTCGTTGGGGATCATAAGCAGCTTCCTCCTGTGATACTTTCTCAATCCGTTCTTGAGGAAAGTTCGGCTTTCTCTAAGATGATTCTTGGCAATGAAAAGGTTTCGGTATTGTTAAGCCAAACTTATCGGATGTCTCCAGCCTTAACTGAATGGCCTAGTAACTGTTATTACAAGGGCGAATTAGAATCGAAAAGACCACCAACGCTGTCATCATTTTCTCTACCTAAAAAACCTCACAAGTATTCTGAGGTCCTCTCTAGCAATCGGCCTTCTGTATTCATAAAAACTCCAGGGGTCAATGCCCGAAGTGTAAATAGAAAAGAAGCGGCGTTAGTGGCCGATTTGATAACCGCGGCTGTTGAAGCGGGTCTATCTGCTGAAGAGATAGGTGTCGTTACACCGTTTCGGGGTCATGCCAAAGCTCTAAAGTCTTGCCTTCAGGATAAGTTGGGGATATTTGGATCAAAATTAGTGGTAACGGATACTGTGGAAAGGATGCAAGGCCAAGAGCGGGAAATGATTATAGTTTCATTTTGCTCCTCAGATCCGCAATACATTAGCGCTATCGCTGAATTCTTTTTCCAAGCGGAACGTCTCAATGTCGCCATTACTAGACCCCAGACTAAGTTGGTGATTGTAGGTCCCGAAATCCCAGAAGGCATGCTGCAACAGGTGGATGATCCTAAGGTGCGACAAAACATTGAAGATTATAAATCTCTGGTTCGTCACTGTTATAAGGTGGAAGTAGATTAATGGCACATATAGATACGATTACAGGCTTAGACCGCAAGCATCGACGTCATTGCAAAAAGGTATTCAATAAACTCAATGACGAATTTTTTATTCGTGAGTCATTATTAGAGTCTCTACAAGTTGCTCCTTGTATTATTGAGGGGCCTTGCAATAGTTGGGTGTTTGTTGGAGTCCATTCAGAGAAACCAGATAGTATTAGTCTTTCTAAATTGTTGAAGTTTAATGACTCGATGTTGACGTTAGGTTTAAAGCCTATTCAGTATCTAGCTGTCGTCGATAATATGATTGTGGAAGAAGAAAGTACTTTCCCAATTGACGGTTCTCTCCAAGTTGATAGTTCTTTCTCTGATTATGTACAAATAATTGAGAACAAAACGTTTATTGAGCGTGGTGAAAAACTAATCCACGCCGCACTAACCGAGTTCACAATCGACTCACATTCACGAATCAAGCGCACGTTTTTTCCGGAGTCGGTTATTCCCGCACAGTGTAGTACTCGTCGAGGAAAAACCTCCGTAGACAATACCGCAAAGCTGCTCCCATTTTTTTTAGATTACGAGCAAGAATTGGCTACTAGGCTAGATATGGTTGAGTCTGTCGATTCTGAAGAAGAAGGTCAGGAAGACATTTCAGTAAGGTTGATAAATGGGGTCGCTGGGAGTGGGAAAACTCTGATTTTAATTAATCGTGCAGTTTTGTATTGTAAAAAATACCCGGAAAAAAAGGTCCTTCTTGCGATACACAATAAGCCAGTGACGGAAGATATTAAGTACAGGTTCGAAACCTGGCTTAAAGGTAAACCTGATAACCTTGAAATTACCACCTTTCACTCGTTTGCGCTAAAGCAGTACAGTAAAAGCCATCAGCGTGTTAAGCCAGTATTTGGCGATGCGAATATGAAAGAAGAAAAGAAGACCGTTTTAAGTGATAAAAATGAAGCTTACACGCAACTATCGTTAACAGATGAGCAGATTTGGTCCGAACTAGAGTACATCAATGACTATTTAATTAAAGACAAAGAAGAGTACTTGGAATTCGATCGACAGGGTCGTGGGTTTGCACTACAAAAAAGTCAGCGAGAACATATTTGGCAGCTATATGTTGATTTTTCTGCTCGGTTGTCGTCGGTTAAGAAATACCTACCGAGTTTGTATATTAAGGAAGTTGCGTTATCAGACAAGCCTCTTGAACAGTTTGATCACATACTGCTTGATGAGGCTCAATTCTTCGCGCCATCTTGGTTACAGTTAATTAAACGCTCATTGACGCCGGGGGGACAATTATTTATTTGTGCTGATCCCAACCAAGGTTTCTTAAAAAGCCGTTTAAGCTGGAAGAGCGTAGGTTTGAATGTTCGAGGGCGCACTAAGCGTTTGAATCATTCTTACAGAACGACTTATGAAATAATGGTCGCTGCGAACGCTCTGCTCGATGATCTCGAAGGAAGCCCTGAAGATTACGTGAAGCCTGACTATGAAAAAATGGCAAGAGGACACAAACCCCAAATTATATATTCTCGAAATGCTCAAGATGAGAAAAAGAGGTTCCTGAACGAACTCGCAGCCCTGGTGCTGTCGGGAACAGTCGCTCTTCATCAGATCATGGTTTTATGTAGCCCAGAGTATAATCCATGGTCGCTAAAGCAAGACATTGAAAAACGTATTGGTTCAAACAAGGTCATTAACTACAACAACTCCAAAGAGTTAGCGGATAACGTAGGCAGCAAAATTAGGCTACTTAATATCAATAGTTGTACGGGTATGGAGTCTGGTACGGTGTTCGTTCTTGGTTGTGGTCAAATAATTAACCAGCCTAAGAATCTAGAGTTGAGTGATTCGGAAAGAGAAGAAGTATTGCAAGAATCAATGCGTAAACTTTATGTAGCAATGACTAGAGCTGGGCAAAAGTTAGTGGTTTTCAGTACTGAAGAGTTTCCAATTAGCGTTGAAAAACATATTGAAATTACGGGAGAAGTTACCCAAATTTAGTTGCTATTTATTTATCATAAGTAACTCTTAATCAATGCAAAAAGTCGCATTTACGATACAATACCACGCAATAAATCTTGGCTCTGCTGTTAAGAGCCAAGTCCTACATTATTCGAGTAATTAAGAACATGGCAAAAGCACCCGCTAACAAGAAACCCGCCTCAAAAGCTAAGCCTACGTCAAAAGCTAAAAAAGCGACCAAAGGCTTTGAAGAGACCCTTTGGGATACCGCTAATCAGCTGCGTGGCAGTGTTGAGTCATCTGAATACAAACACGTGGTATTAAGCCTTGTGTTCTTAAAGTTCATCAGCGACAAGTTTGAAGCACGCCGTCAGAAGATGATAGACGACGGGCAAGAAGCTTTTGTTGAGATGAAAGAGTTCTACCAACAAGACAACATCTTCTTTTTATCAGAAGATGCGCGTTGGTCATTTGTTAAAGCACGCGCTAAGCAAGACGATATCGCCATCATTATCGATACCGCTCTATCAACCATCGAAAAAAACAACCCTAGCTTAAAAGACGCCCTGCCAGACAACTACTTCTCGCGCCAAGGTTTGGAAGTGAAAAAGCTGGCGTCACTTATCGACAGCATTGAAAACATCGACACGCTGGCAAACGAATGTGACATGAGCGAAGAAGACTTAGTCGGTCGTGTGTACGAATACTTCCTAGGCAAGTTTGCAGCAACCGAAGGCAAAGGCGGGGGCGAGTTCTATACGCCTAAGTCAGTGGTAACACTGTTAGCTGAAATGCTAGAACCTTTCCAAGGTAAGATCTACGACCCGGCTTGTGGCTCGGGCGGTATGTTTGTTCAGTCTTTAAAATTCATTAAAGAGCACGAAGGGCGCACCAAAGATATTGCTATTTATGGTCAAGAGTTGACCTCGACCACTTATAAACTGGCGAAGATGAACTTAGCCATTCGCGGTTTATCTGGCAACTTAGGTGAACGTGCAGCCGATACCTTCTTTGCTGACCAGCATAAAGACTTGAAAGCCGATTACATCATGGCGAATCCACCATTTAACCTTAAAGGTTGGCGTAATGAAGCCGAGCTAACCGATGATGCGCGCTTTGCTGGTTATCGTACACCGCCAACAGGCAATGCCAACTACGGTTGGATTTTGCACATGCTGTCTAAGTTAAGTGAAACAGGCACGGCAGGCTTTGTTTTGGCGAATGGGTCTATGAGTTCAAACACGTCCGGCGAAGGTGAGATCCGACAGCAGCTAATCGAGAATGACCGTGTTGAATGTATGATTGCTCTGCCGGGGCAACTGTTCTTCACGACGCAAATCCCAGTGTGTATTTGGTTTATCACTAAAGACAAAACCGAGAACACCACTAAAGGTTTCCGTAACCGTCAAAAAGAGACTTTGTTTATTGATGCTCGTGAAATGGGCACCATGATTAGCCGCACCAATAAAGAACTGACTAAAGACGATATCGCGCTAATTGCTGATACATACCATGCATGGCGCTGCGATGAAGCAGAACTAAAAGCGCGTATTGAACGTGGTGATGGCAAAGTAGATAAGTACCAAGACAAAGCAGGTTTTAGCAAATCCGCAACCATTGCTGATATCAAGGCTAATGATTTTGTACTGACTCCAGGGCGCTATGTAGGCGCAGCTGACATGGAAGATGATGGTATTCCGTTTGAAACCAAGATGAGTGAGCTTTCACAAACCCTATACAGCCAAATGAATCAATCTCAAGACTTGGATAAAGCGATTCGCCGCAATTTGGAGGCGTTGGGTTATGGGGAGTAACTTTTTCTCAACCACAATTGGTGAGCAGATTACTCTTCAAAGAGGGTTTGATATAACCAAGAAGGAGCAGCAAGAGGGTAATGTGCCTGTAGTTTCTTCAGGAGGAATATCAAGTTATCACAATGTGTCTAAAGTAGAAGCGCCCGGAGTCGTTCTCGGTCGAAAAGGTACTCTAGGAACAGTGTTTTTTGTGGAGAAAGACTTTTGGCCTCATGACACATCCCTATGGGTTAAAGATTTCAAAGGGAATAATCCACAGTTTGTGTACTACTTTTTCAAAGGTATGTCTGCGGAATTAAAAAAAATGGATGTAGGTGCAGCAAACCCTGCTCTTAACCGCAATCATGTCCATCCATTGCAAGTTGAGTGGCCTAGGAGAGAGGTTCAAGACCAAATAGTATCTGTTGGAGCAGCATTAGATCAGAAAATTACTCTTAACAACCAAATAAACCAAACCCTAGAGCAAATGGCACAAACGCTTTTCAAATCTTGGTTTGTCGATTTTGACCCAGTAAAAGCCAAAATGAATGGCGAACAGCCAAAAGGGATGGATGCGCCTTTTCTTTCAAAAGAAGTTGCCTCGCTTTTCCCAGAAAAGCTAGTTGAGTCTGAGCTAGGGTTGATCCCGGAAGGTTGGGAAGTTGGAACACTGGACAGTCACACATCTATGATTATCGATCATCGTGGCAAAACACCTAAGAAGTTAGGTAGTGACTGGGTCGAGGAAGGTTACCCAGCAATATCTGCAAAAAATATTAAATCCAAAAAGATTGTTCGCCCAGACACAATTCGTTTTATCGATGAAGCTACATACAAGAAATGGATGAAAGAGCCGCTTATTAAAGGTGACATCATTATGACTTCTGAAGCGCCTATGGGCGAACTGTACTTCTTTGATGGTTCAGAAGATTTTTGCTTAAGCCAACGACTATACGGCCTTAGAGCTAACAGTGACGTTTGTAGTCCAGAATTTTTATTTAACTGGCTCCAAACCACAAAAGCAAAGGCAGATATGGAAGGTCGAGCTTCAGGTACAACTGCATTAGGTATTAAGCAAGCTGAGCTTCGTAAGGTTAAGATTTTGACTCCGCCACGAGAACTTCTAGAAAAGTACAGTGCTGTAGCTAGTAATCTAGTCGGTATGGCAGCGAAAAATAATGCACAAAATACAGTTCTTGAAGACCTACGTGACACACTACTCCCTAAATTGCTTTCCGGCGAAATCGACTTAGAAAACGTGCAAGTAGAACAAGCTAAAGCACTAGCAGAGTAACCTTTCGTCATTCCAGAAAGTGAGGAACGAACTTATCAGGAATCTCGTTTTTGACGGTGGTGAAAAGCGAGATCTCAGATACCTCGCGCCTCGGTTCTGAGATAACGAAGGTGGGAATTAGATGAATCCGAAATAGAACAAAGCAAAGCGTAGGTGGAACCATAATATAATGAACGCAACTAATACTCGTGAAATCGACATTTCTGAATTGACGACACTGTGTGAAACAAGCACTTTGCAAAAAGGCATCTTGCTTTCACGCAGTGGTGCAGTACGCAAGCTTAACCTTGTTGGCAACACCGCGACCGCACAGGTCAAAGGCAGCCTCAATTATCAAGTGAGCCTCGATTTCACTGGCGATCTGGTTGGCACTTGTACTTGCCCTGCGGCGCAATATCAAATGTTGTGCAAGCACGGCGTGGCGGTTGCCCTTTGCCTACAAGACCAAGAACAAGCTTTAAACCAAAGTAGTGAACGAGATACCATAAAAAATCACCTGCAAAGCCTTGGTGAAGAGGCCATGGTAGAGATGCTACTCGAATACCTAGAAGAAGATGAGTACACATGGAATGCACTGCTGACAAAAATTGAAATACGCGAAAAGCCAGCCGTATATGGCGAGCTGAAAAAGTTGGTTACCCAAGCCTTACCGCGAGAACAGCTCTGGGATTGGCGAGAAAGCCATGATTATTTCAACTCAGCAGAAATTCAATTGAACATGATCATTGAATCAATGCAAAGCCTTAACGCCGATCATCAATGGAAATTAATCAACTACCTTGTTGAACGGTTGAATAAGGTGCTAGAGCAAATTGATGACTCCAATGGCGATCGTTATGGCATTGAAAGCATGATTAACGAACACATGCCAAAGACGCTGGCAAAGCTTAATTGGAGTGAGCAAGAGAAAGCGCAGTGGATGTTTGAGCGTTTGACCCATTACGAATTTGACGTATTTCCTTCGATTGAAGAGAGTTTTGGAGCGATTTGGCAATCTAACACCCACTTTCTAACCTTATGCCGCCAAGCGATAGATCAAGCATCGCAAGATGAGAGTAGCTGGAACTTACGCTCATGGGCAGTTCCGTTAATGAAACACAGCTTCGATTGGCGTGAAGTGGCGGAAATTAAACAAAAAATAGCACGAACGTGTCGAGATTATCTTGAAGTTGTTGATATGTTCATTGATGAGCAAGAGCCGTTAGAAGCTGAGTTTTGGTTAGCTAAGGCGAAAAAAATGGCGAGTGATTATGAACTTCGTGCGTGCGAACAAGCTCAATTCCGTCTTTATGTTGAACTAGGTGAAATCCATTCTGCATGGGTATTAGCTAACCGTTTGTTAGAACAATCACCAAGCTTTCAATATTATCAACAGTTAGCGAAGTTTAAAGCCAATTACCAAATTGATGATGTTGAATTTTTCTCCCGCACTGAACTGCTACTTGCCAATGCCTATCAACAACCAGACCGCTATAATCAAGCTTCTGATCGTACGGATGCCTTGGTTCTGTTCTATATCGATAACCAGCAATTAGACAAAGCGTGCGAATGGGTTGCCGAACATAAAATATCAATACAAGGACTTATTTCGCTTGCCGATCATATTGTGGATGATATACCTGAAAATACGCTGGATTATTATCTGCGAGCAGTCTCATCTTATATCGAACAGACCAATAATACGGCTTACGATCAAGCTTTAGAGTTACTTCGACGTTTAGAGAATATGCTGAAATCGCATCCTACTCAATTGGCGACATTTTATAGTCAGGTGGCGCAACTCGCTACCACGTACAAGCGTAAGCGTAATATGTTCGCTTTAATTCAGAAATATTATTCAAAATATATCTGATTCTGCGGAGGTGACAAGATCTGCGGTGTTGAGAAAATGGAACAAAGCCCGAAACCGAGTTACTACAAAACAAATTTAAATAACTCAATTTAGAAAACAACAAACAACGTCAAACAGCAGTAGGAAAAGGCGATGAGCTTAAAATTTACTGAAGCCAAACTCGAACAGGCCATTATTGAGCTATTGGGTGAGCAAGGCTACCCACACGTAGTGGGTGAACAAATAGCGCGTGAAGACAAAGAACAAGTACTCATCTTAGATGACTTACGCCGCTACCTTGCCAAGCAGTACCGAGGCGATGCTATAACCGAGAGCGAAATTGACGCCATTGTTCGTATGATCTCAACGTTGCCTGCCAGTGATTTATACCATAGCAATAAAACCTTCTGCCAATGGCTAACGAATGGCTTCTTGTTTAAGCGTGAAGATCGCTCAAAGAAAGACCTCTATATTGAGTTAATCGATACAAGACATTTGGCACAAGCCTTACGCTTGATGTTTGTCCCGCTGCTAGAGAATAAATCTAAAGCAGACAACTCTGATAGAAAAGTTGCTGAAGGTAAGGTTACGTACCTAGAAACAAATCGGTTAGAAGCGACTGACACCAATATCTATAAAATCGTTAGCCAGCTAGAGATTGAGGGGGTCGATGAACAAATTCGAATCCCTGATGGCATCCTTTATGTGAACGGCTTACCGCTGGTGGTGTTTGAATTTAAAAGTGCCGTGCGAGAGAAAGACGCGACCATTTTTGATGCATGGAAGCAAATCTGTGTGCGTTATCGCCGTGATATTCCCAAGCTGTTCGTCTACAACGCGATGTGCATCATCAGCGATGGCGTGAACAACAAAATGGGCAACCTGTTTGCGCCGTATGAGTTTTTTTACGCGTGGCGCAAAGTAACGGGCAACGAGTCTACCGAAAAAGAGGGTATTAATTCCCTCTACACCATGATTGCCGGGTTGTTTAACCAAACTCGATTACTTGATGTAGTGAAGAACTTTGTCTTCTTCCCTGATACCTCTAAGAAAGAGATAAAAGTCTGTTGTCGTTACCCGCAGTACTACGCAGCGCGTAAGCTTTACTACAACATCGACAAAGAACGTAAGCCATACGGTAGTGGTAAAGGCGGTACTTACTTTGGTGCAACAGGGTGTGGTAAGAGCTTTACCATGCAGTTTCTATCTCGCCTATTGATGAAAAGCATCGATTTTGAAAGCCCGACCATTGTACTTATTACCGACCGCAACGATCTCGATGACCAGCTTTCTAAACAGTTCTGTAATGCCTCTGATTACATTGGTGATGAGATGGTGGTGCCAGTTAAAAGCCGTCAAGATTTAAGAGATAAGCTACAAGGCATCAAGAGTGGTGGTGTGTTCCTGACTACCATTCATAAGTTCACCGAAGACATCGAATTGCTTTCAGAGCGTACAAACATCATCTGTATTTCTGATGAAGCGCACCGTTCACAGGTCAACCTCGATAAGAAAGTGGTGATCAAATATCAAGATGGTGTAGCCGTCGATGTGAAAGAGACATACGGCTTTGCTAAGTATCTACACGATTCTCTGCCAAGCGCGACTTACGTTGGCTTCACCGGAACGCCGATCGATGCCACCCTTGATGTATTCGGTGATGCAGTAGACAGCTACACCATGACAGAATCTGTTAATGATGAAATTACGGTTCGTATTGTTTATGAAGGCCGAGCCGCTAAAGTCATTCTTGATAACAGCAAGCTTGAAGAGGTCGAGAAATACTACCAAGCGTGCGCAGAAGCTGGCACTAATGAACATCAGATAGAAGAGAGCAAGAAAGCTTCTGCCAATATGAACGCGATTCTTGGCGACCCTGACCGTATTGAAGCTTTGGCGAAAGACTTTGTTGAACATTATGAAGGGCGAGTTAAAGAAGGTTCTACGATAAAGGGCAAGGCGATGTTTGTCTGTGCGAGTCGTGAAATTGCGTTTGATTTTTATAAGCAAGTCAAAGTCTTAAAGCCAGAATGGTTCGAGGAAAAGCTATCAATTGATGGCGTCGAGCTGACTGATAAAGAGAAAGAAGAGTTAAAGCCACTTGCGATGGTGCAAATGGTGATGACGCGCGGTAAAGACGATGACCCTGATCAGTACAGCCTGCTAGGGACAAAGGAATATCGAAAATCGCTCGACCAGCAGTTTAAGAGTCCTAAGTCGAATTTCAAAATAGCCATTGTAGTCGACATGTGGTTAACAGGTTTTGACGTTCCTGAATTGGATACTATCTACATCGATAAGCCGTTGCAGAAACACAACCTGATTCAAACCATCTCACGTGTTAACCGTAAGTTTGAAGGCAAGGCGAAAGGGCTGGTTGTCGATTACATTGGTATCAAGTCGCGAATGAATCAAGCCTTAGCAATGTATTCAAAGGCTGATGAGACTAACTTTGAAGATATTCGTTTTTCTGTCATTGAGGTGAAGAACCACCTCGATCTATTAAGACAGATGTTCCACAAGCTCGATACGTCAGGTTATTACACAGGAGAGCCGTGTAAGCAGCTGGAGTGCCTTAATCAGTCGGCAGAATACATCCTTCAAACCAAGAAAGGCGAAACCCGATTCATGGCTTTAGTGGGCCGTATGAAGGCGGCTTATGATGTTTGCTGTGGTAGTGAATTGTTATCTCAGCAAGAGCGTGACCAAATTCACTTCTATATCGCAGTGCGCTCTATCATCTTTAAGCTAACCAAAGGTGATGCACCAGACACGGCACAAATGAATAGACGTGTTCGTGAGTTAGTGGCAGAAGCACTTCGTGCCGATGGAGTAGAAGAGATCTTTACGATTGGTGATGAGCACGCCGAAGCTATCGATATTTTTGACGAAGATTACCTAGCTCGTATCAACAAGATTAAGCTGCCAAACACCAAGATTCAGTTGCTTCAAAAGCTGTTAGAGAAGGCGATAAGTGATTTTAAAAAGGTCAACCAGCTGCAAGGCATGAACTTCTCTAAGCGCTTCCAATCGCTGGTGGAGCAGTATAACGAACGCCGTGAAAATGATGTGTTGAATGGCGAGGAGTTCGATACCTTCTCTCAAGAAATGACCGATATTATCTTTGATATCGTGAAAGAAATGGGCTCGTTTGAAGACCTAGGCATCGACCTAGAAGAGAAAGCGTTCCTCGATATCTTGAACCACATGCGCAAGAAGTACGATTTCACTTACGACGATGACAAGATGCTCGAACTGGCGAAGGAGATGAAAACCACAGTAGACAATGTCGCTCAATACCCAGACTGGGCAGGCCGCGATGACATCAAAGCCAAGTTGAAAGTGGATTTAATCTTACTGCTACACAAATACGGCTTCCCACCAGTTGCCAATGATGATGTTTACAAAGGCGTGCTAGAGCAGGCTGAGAATTATAAGAAGAATAGTTAGGGGCAAGTGAATATGGTTAAAAAAATAGAAGTAGTAGCGGCCATTATTCAACATGAAGATAAAACTTTGTGTGTTCAGCGCGGTCCTTCAAAGTTAGCTTATATCCATGAGAAGTTTGAATTTCCCGGCGGGAAAGTGGAAGTAGGTGAGCAGAGAGAAGAAGCCATTAAAAGAGAGTTGAATGAAGAGCTGCATCTGAATATCGAACATGTAGATTATTTCATGACGGTTGAGCATGCTTACCCTGACTTTCATATCACGATGCACGCTTATTTATGTCCTGTCGAAAACCGAAAGATAGTACTTACTGAGCATATTCAAGCATTGTGGTTAAATCTCGATGAGCTAACTTCTTTAGATTGGGCTGCAGCTGATGTTCCCATCGTTGCAAAGTTGCAAGCAAACTGAAGAGGACCGTGAATGACTTATTGCTATGCAAATAGGATTGATGTCTTTCTTCAAGAACAAGAAGAAAACTGGTTGGCCAACATGTGTTCTGAGTTTTGTATTAACTTCCCTGGCTTAGAGCTCGGTGAACTTCAGAAACGAGCTTGGGTTGATTGTTTTCATCATCTTCAGAAAGAACTCTCCAAGCGTGCCCAATCTGATGGCTATGTTATTTTTGAGTATGCTCTACCAATGGAAGGAGGGCGTAGGCCTGATGTTCTGCTTCTAGTCGAAAATAAGCTATTCATTTTAGAATTCAAAATGAAGGATCGCTATCAGCGAGCCGATTATGACCAGTTGTGTGGCTATTATCGAGATCTCTGCAATTACCATCATGAAAGCGCTGCGCTAGAGGTGATTGCCGGTTTGGTTTTGACTCAATCCACCGGTAAATTAACGGATATCGAAAGTAATATCTCAATCCTATCTAGCGATAAACTCAAAGCCTTTCTTGATAAGTACTTAACGGGCGCTCCAACTAACACTGATTTAAAACAGTGGCTTGAATCGCCTTATGCGCCATTACCAAATTTAGTGGATGCGGCAGTAGAGATATTTCAAAACAACCCAATAGAAGAACTAAAGAGCGCTAAAAGCGCAGGGATTTATGAAGCGCTTGATGAGTTGGATAAAGTAACTGCTTGGGTTGAGAGTGAAGGAAATAGAAATCGGGCGAGTGTATTGACCCTGGTTACTGGTGTTCCTGGAGCAGGGAAGACGTTGCTGGGTTTGGAGTTTGTACATCGGAACAAAAGAGGCCAGTTTTTATCTGGGAATGGCCCGCTGGTAGATGTCTTGCAATATGCTCTTGATGACAAAACGTTTGTTCGCGCGTTGAAAGACTTTAAACGCGAATATATGAAGCCACGTACAACCCCTCATACTAATTTGGTTGTTTTTGATGAAGCCCAGAGGATGTGGGACGAAAATAAAAACAAGAATTACCAAATGTCGGAGCCTTCTTGCATCATCAGGATCGCAGATAAAGATAAAGATAAAGATAAAACGCCTTGTCACTATGTCGCTCTAGTTGGAGAGGGACAAGAGATTTATGTAGGTGAAGAGGTGGGTATTTCTCTTTGGTGTGATGCTTTGAAAAGTAGTGAAGAGCCTTGGATTGTTTTTTGCCCACCAGCGTTAGAGCATCATTTTCAATTCATGAGCAGTAATCGTGTTCGAGTAAACCCATTGCTAAATTTAGATCAGTCTTTACGATCTCATAGCGCAAGTTTATATCCTAAGTGGGTGGAAGGTGTTTTGAATGATAAGCCGGATGTTGCGCTGGCTAAGCAGACGATTAAAGACGGTTTCAATATCTATCTAACCAGAGATTTGGATAAAGCTAAAAGGTATTGCAGAACCAGGTACCAAGGCACAGCCAAGAAGTACGGGTTATTAAGTTCTTCCAGTAATACGAAGTACACTGAAGAAACTGTCGGTCCATGGTTTCATGATGATGTGAGTGCTCCAAAATCGTGTTGTCAGTTTGAGCGGACCATCGATGAATTTAAGAGCCAAGGTTTAGAGCTTGATATGCCGATTCTTGTTTGGGCTGATGACTTTATTTTTGACGGGAGAGGGTGGCAACTTTACAAGGGGAATCAAAAAGTGAGAGACCCCTATCAAATAAAACTTAATAGTTACCGGGTACTGATGACAAGGGGTAGAGATGGCGTAGTGTTTTATTTTCCTCAAGAGGCACGGTTCGACGAAACTTACGAATATTTCTTAAGTGCAGGTGCGGAGGAACTCTAGTTCTTCATATTGTTGGCTCAGGGTAAAAATAATAAGAAAGGTAGTAGGTACAATGTTAAGAGAAAAGCTAAAAGATGTACTTGAGAACTGGCAGAGTGCTAAAAAGGAAGCCTTTTCTGGGCACCGTCTTGGTCGAGTTATTAGAAACGAGCTTGTTCAAGAAATAGAAAATATTGCTAGCACCAAGGAGAGTGCCTTTGTTTTAAAGGGATCGATCGGTGCTGGGAATTGGGCTGATGTTCCTTGGGTTTCTATCCTGCATAGTGCTATAACTCAGACGACTCAAGGCGGGATTTACCCTGTGTATTTGTTTTGTGCTGATGGAAGCGGTGTATACCTTTCTCTTAACCAAGGTACAACCAAGCTAAAAGAAAAGTTTGGTACCAGAGGGGCTAAGCACGAAGCTAAGAAAAACGCTGACTCAATATACCCATATTGTGAATTGTTGCTAACTCAAAAAGGCTGGACTAAAGGTCCGCTAGACTTAAAAGCAAAGACAATTACTGGTAAATCTTATGAAGAACCTAATGTTGTCGCCAAATTTTACCCTGTAGGGTCTATTCCTTCTGAACAAGAGCTTATTTCGGATCTAGACTCGTTACTTTCAGTTTATGAAAACATTGCACATGACTATCCATTGAATTCTGAAGTCCTGGTTGAAGAGCCAAAAGAGGAGTATGACGTGTTCAAAAACAACGTATATACAAATGCCGCTCCCCTAAATCAAATTCTCTATGGCCCACCGGGAACAGGTAAAACATACCACACTATCGAAGCCGCAGTTCAAGCCGCTGATCCTGACTTTTACGCCAGCATAAACATTGATCCTGAAACCGGTGTGTCAGAAGAGCAAAGAGACTCACTAACGAAAAAATACAAAGCACTGACTGACTCTGGTCGAATTCGTTTTGTCACATTCCATCAAAGCTATGGGTATGAAGAGTTTGTGGAAGGACTTAGTGCTAAAACAGAAGGCGGTCAAATTTCTTACTATGAAAAAGAGGGTGTATTTAAGGCGCTCTGTGAAAAAGCTAAGGACTACCAAGAAACCAAAACCACGGATGAGAAAGATGATTTTGATACATTGTGGGGGCGTTTTCTAAATAGTTTATCTGAACAGGAAGAGGGCGTTCGAATCGACACCGTTCGTACGTTTTTTATAGTGACTGATGTCGATAACAACACAATTCGCTTTGAAAAAGACAAAGGTGAATCAACCCATTCTTTGAGTGTAAAAACCTTAAAAGACATCTTTCATGGTGATCGAGTGATTAATGGAGGGTTGAACCCTTACTATTCTGCTTTGATCAAGCATTTAGAAAAGCTTGCGCATAGTAAGCGCGAAGTCAAAACAGAACGCCAAAACTATGTATTAGTTATCGATGAGATCAATCGAGGTAATATCTCAAAAATTTTTGGGGAACTGATTACCTTGATTGAACCTTCTAAGCGCAAAGGTGCGCAGGAGCCGCTAGAAGTCATCCTACCTTATTCTGGTGATACTTTCTCAGTGCCAGATAACCTATATATCATCGGCACTATGAACACGGCGGACCGTTCATTGGCAATGATGGACACTGCATTACGTCGTCGTTTTGACTTTAAAGAGATGATGCCAAACCCCAAGCTTTTTGCTGATAAAGAAGTTAAGGGCATCAATTTATCTAAATTGCTAGAAACACTAAATAAGCGAATTGAAGTTCTCTATGATCGTGAGCATACGCTCGGTCATGCTTTTTTGTTCCCTGTTTTCAATGAGGTTGATGAAGGTAAGGCGTTTATCGAGCTACAGTCAGCGTTTAAGAACAAGATAATCCCATTATTGGAAGAGTATTTTTATGAAGATTGGAGCAAGATTCGTTTAGTCCTTGGTGACAGTTTGAAGCAAGATGAGAGACTACAATTTTTAAAAAGAACTGAAGACTCCTACAGTGAGTTATTTGGCCCTGAACATGGATTGGAGCTGTATGAGGATTGTAAAGTGACATACTCATTCAAGCCTTTTGGGGCAGGGACTGTTTGGCAAAACCCGGCAGCGTTCAAAGCTATCTACGCAAAAGATAGTGAGTAGGGCTAGTGAAAGCCAAACAAGAAATTACTCTCTTTGAGTATGACTGTTTAGTGAGTGAAGATGTGCTGAAAGATCAGACTGCATCTTCACACGTTCAAGCTATCTCTATATCAGCTTATCAATATCTCAAGCAGCTTTGCTTAAGTAATGAGAATGAAAGAAATCTTCTTCAATTACGTCGTCGAAATGGTATGGAAGTTCTGCAAGTTCAAAACTATGCAGGAGTTATGTTTACGCCAGATAAAACGCAAATTGAAATCTTGCCTAAAATCGGCAAAGGCTTCACAGATGAAGGTAGTGACAACAACTATGATGACGCTTATGTGAAAGCTCGGCACACACTACTAGTAATGTTACGTGCGTTGAAAGGTTTCTCACATATTCAAACCTCGAATGCTAATATTACTCGCCAAAGAATGCCGTTGTTAGAGGTATTTATAGGCCAGTTCTTACAGTCGGTGAACACGCTCGTAAAACGTGGCTTAAGAAGCGACTATGTACGTAGGGAAGACAATTTAGGTTTCTTAAAGGGGAAGCTGAATGTAGGAAAACAAGTTAGGCATAACTCCATTAGTAAGCATAAATTTTACTGTGAGTACGATGAGTTCTTACTCGATCGTCCCGTAAACCGGTTAATGCATAGTGCTCTAAAACGAGTGAAAGGCTATACGCGGAGTGCAGAAAATCAGAAGTTGTTACAAGAGCTAGACTTTGTATTTAATGAAATACCAGAGAGTAAGGACTACAGCGTTGATTTTTCAAAAGTCAGGCTTGATAGAGGGATGAGTTACTACCAAATACCTTTAGACTGGTGTCGACTAATCTTAGAAGGCTTTTCTCCACAAACGATGAAAGGTGGTGCTAACGCAGCTTCTCTTTTATTCCCTATGGAGAAGGTATTTGAAGACTACGTTGCTAAAGTTTTAAAAGAACAACTAGCGGTCAGTCATCCTAAGCTCAGTGTTAGTACACAAGTTACTGGTGAGTACCTTGCCCGTTATGACGGTAGAAACAAATTCAGTTTACGCCCAGATTTGATTATTAAGGAAGGGAGCTCCAATCAAGTCGTGCTCGATACGAAGTGGAAGCTTCTCAATACCAAGTTAAGTAATTCAAATATCTCCCAATCGGATATTTACCAACTGTTTGCTTATGCAAAAAAATACCTTGCGGATGATGAAAGTGGTCAGGATGTGGTGCTGATTTACCCTAGCCAAGACAACTTTGATGAAGCACTGCATTTCCCCTTTGAGTTGGGAGGTGGGCATCAGCTTTGGGTCGTACCATTCGATATATCAGAGAAGAAACATACGGGCATCAGATGGCCACTAGATTTCAATTTTACCTCTAGAGCGGAAGTCTCTCAAAGGGGCTTTGTTGCGTAATTAAATTTAAAGATAGAACAACCCCGTTTCGCGTATTTCT